>JAHEDC010000366.1:0-6037 GCA_024641425.1 Verrucomicrobiales bacterium
GGCGAGGGGGAAAGCGGGTTTCTCTGCGATTTCGACCGGGCGCCTCGGCTTCATTTCAACACGATAGGGTTGTCGTGTGAAGGGATCCGTCGGACGGCTTTCAAAGCCGATCAGGAGGGTGCCTTCCGTGACGTCCTCCACCGAGGATCGTTTCCCGGACGGCCAGATCACCGTCACCAAAGGAACCGTTTTCACCTCGCCGATTCCGACGATCATGGTTGCCGTGTTCTGGGCGCCGTAGCCTTCCCCGCATCGGTGCTCGCGGAGGAGTTTGCGTCCGTCCCCGAGATCGATCTCGACCTTCGCCCCATAGCCGTCGCGGCAGGCGAAATCCGATGGACTTGCCGTGGTGTTCCCGCCGACGAAACGAAGGGCAAGTATTCCGCCCTTCGCGCCAACCTGCCGCATGTCGTTGTGATAGAGATTCGTAAGGGGCGCGTTCGCGTTGACGAGGGCGATGTCCTGCCATCCGTCCCGATCGTAGTCGAGGAGGGCGAAGCCTCGGCCGTCGGCGGGATTGTCGAGTCCGGAGAGGGCGGAGAGATTTCCGAATGCCTTGCCGCTTTCGTGGTTGAGGAAAAAGCGGTTCCGTTCGTGCCCGCTGAGCGAGTGAACGACGAGCTTCCCGTCGCGCATTTCGTCACCGCCGAGGCGGGCGTCGATTTCAGGCTTCTCGCCGCCGGCAACCGCGTCCTTCTTCCATTCCTCCGAGTTGCGGAACGAGGCGTCGGTCAAGGTTCCGTCGGTGCGCACGACCGTGCGCCAGAGGTTGCTTCACAAATCGACGTCAGACGCGACCTCGGGAGGGGCGGTGAAATAGCCGCTCAGGGTGTAGATGTCGAGATCCGCGTCGTTGTCGAAGTCCGCGAATTGGCCTCCCCAGGACCACCCACCCTCGGCAACAAGGAGATGCGGGGGCTCAAGTCCCGAGACCAAGGCGAAAACGCCCGTTTCCTTTTGCCTGTAGAGGTAGTTGCCCTCCGCGGACTCCGAGTACTGGTGATTGATGCCTTCCACCCTTCGGGTGATGCGGCGCCCCGCCTTGCTGAACATGTTGGAGACGTAGGCGTCCTGACGCCCGTCGTTGTCGTAATCGCCCCAACTCACCCCCATCGCGAAGCCGAAGGAAGTGATTCCCGCTTCCTTCGTGACGTCGGTGAATCCCTTCGCGCCGTCATTGCGAAAGAGATTGTCGTCGGCCCAGTCGTTAGCCACGTAAAGGTCGGGGTCGCCATCGGCATCGTAATCCGCCCATGTGGCCTGCAGGGTGTTGCGCCAGAGCTCAAGCGTTTTTCCCTCGGCGACACGGTCGAACTGGTTCTTGCCACGATTGGCGAGGAGGATGTTCGGCGGGCCCGATTGCTCGAGAAGGCTCCCATACCGGCCGCCTCCCTGCCGCGTGGCAGCGAAGCGCTTCCGATATTCCTGGGCTTCCTCGGGGCTGAAGTATTCCTCGGGCCAGGTATCTTCAATAGCGGCCGTTCCGCCACTCGGGGTGGCTCCCTCGAGCATGGCGGGCCGGTAGGTCGAGATATAAACATCGAGCAGTCCGTCGCCGTTGTAATCGCTCGCGGAGAGGGAGGTCGCAAAGTAGGGAAGCGGAAGGCCGACATCCACCGGCCGGAACCAGCCTCCGCCATTCTCCAGATACTGGCAGCGTTCGGTCGAGCGCCCGAGGAAGAGGTCCAGATCGCCGTCATTGTCAAAGTCCGCGAAAATTCCGCAGGTCGAATCTCCCTTGATGGCGAGTTCGTGTTCGGCGGCCTCTTCCTCGAAGGTTCCGTCTCCCTGGTTTCGAAGAAGGAGGTTGTTCCCGATGCGCACCATCACGTAGATGTCGTCGAAGCCGTCGCCATCGAAGTCGGCCACCGAGACGGCTGGTTTCTGGTTGGCCGAGATCGGGGAGAAGAATCGGGACGGCATCCAGGTCTTATTGCTTGTGTAGTATCGGACGGCTGCTTCCTCGTGAAGGGAACGCCGGGTGCGGAAGCGATCATCCTCGCGGGGCAGCGCCACGTCGAGTGATTCGGAGAAGAGCCGTCGGCTCGATCGCAGGGATTCCATTTTCCTCATCTCCCAGCGACAGATGCGCCAGTCATCCGGCCCCGACCCTTCCGGGCGGCTCCACGTGACCTCCTGCTTCGCGGAGAGGCTCATCCACTCTTCGTCGCGATTGCGGGCGAGCGCCTGGAAAGATACCTGGGCCGTGATGCGGGAGAATCCGTCGTCCTCGAAGGCGGCATCCACGATCTTCAGCCCGGCGTTCTCGAAATAAAGGACCTCGGCGAGAAGCGGAGCCCAGAGATCGAGATCGGAAGCGGAAACCGAAGTCATTTCGCCTTCAATTCCATACGGTGTGGCTGAGGTCGGGATCGAATCGGCAGGGGGCGCTGGGGCCTTCTCGGAGGACAGGATGTCGCGCACTTCGACCACTTCGGTGAAGAGTTTCCAATCCGCCTTGGTCGGGAACCCAAGATTCATCAGGCCGTCGGCGAGATCATGGAGAGGTTTGGTAAGACGGAGAATCTGCTCTTCCGTCGTCACGAGAACGCGCACCGAATGATCGACCTCCGCGTTGCCAGAGTGCCCGTGCCGCCCCCACTTCAGATACCCGGTGAGGCCGAGAGCGGCGATGCAGAGCAAGCCAAGCCATCGTCCCAAAAGCGATCGGTTGCCGCTTCCTGGCTGCTCGGGACGGATCATCGGAGATTCTGGGGCATCAGGCATGATGGTGATCGGATGAATTCGAGAGGGGTAGTCCTACGGACTTGTGACAGAAAATCCGCGAAAAAAGTATTTACAACCGGATTTATTTTTCGTGTCATAGCGAGGCTGAAAGAATATATCCGCAATTTTCCGCTTCTTATGAATAAACTCCTCCTCTCCTCAATCTTCGTTCTGGGTGTCGGCACGTCCGGCGCTGGTGCTGCCATCGTCTGGCAGGTCGGCATGGATGACAATGGCTGGCCTGTCGGTGACGGGGGCGGTCCGAACGCGACCTTCGTTCAGGAACAAGGGGTCATCAACCCGCTCCCCGGAGTCGCGAACAGCCCCGAAGTCAACCAGCAGGCCGACAACGACTACTACTTCGCCGGAATCTACACGACCCAGGTGGACGGGGGACCTGCCTACGCTCCCCTTGGAATTGTCGGTGCCAACGAGGAAGCCGCCGAGCGAGCGTTCGCGGGCGGTGATCTCAGTCTCCGCTACCATTTCAATCTCACGGGAGTCAACGCGACCGACCTGTTTTCGGTGACCTTCGATGCCAACAATCTCGATGGCACAACGCAACCGGATGTCACGCTTCGGAATTTCGGCGTTCAGGTATGGGTGAACGGCGTCATGGTCATGCCCGAAGTGCGGATTTACGAGCCCGGTTCGGGCCAGCCGGCTTGGACGCCCGGGGCTTCGGTGGCGTTGCTGGACAATGATATCACCACCTCGATGTTCACTTTGGCGAGCGTCAATGCGCAAATCGGAGTTGGCTTCGACAACTATGTTGAACTGCGTGGCATCAGCCACAACGGGGACGTGCCTTCCGGTGGCAACTGGATGGGGATTGACTACGTGCAACTCAACGCGAATCCCGTGCCCGAGCCCTCAAGCGCGCTTTTCGTTCTCGTAAGTGCCCTCGTCGCCGTTCCGTTCATGCGTCGCCGTCGGGCGCATCACTAGGCGACTTTCTTTCAGAGCGGGGGGGCTGTTGCCTCCTCGCCCGCATGAGCCACTGGAGCAATCCGGTGGCTCTTTTGCATCGCCGCTATCGCTCAGGAAGGGCGGGAATCGAGCGGCGCGAGCGAGGCAAGGGCCTGCGTGCCGTCAAAAGCGGAATCTCAAGATGTCGGGCCTATTCATCAGGAAGTTGAAGATTCCTGAATTTCGGCCCGGCCCATGCGGCGGGTTGATTTTCCGCGGGCTCCCGTCTAGTATCCCGACCGCTCCGCCGGAACTGGCGGCGCTTCATTGGAACCACTCACTATCCACACCATCACGCAGCGTATGTTTGAAACAGCCATCATTGATATCATCGGACGGGAAGTCCTGGACTCCCGCGGTAACCCGACCGTCGAGGTCGATGTCCAGTTGGAGGGGGGCGCGCTGGGTCGGGCCGCCGTTCCGAGCGGCGCCAGCACGGGCGAACACGAGGCTTGGGAACTGCGCGACGGCGACAAGGCCCGCTATCGCGGCAAGGGCGTGCTGAAGGCGGTCGATGCCGTGAATACCCGGATCGCCGACGCGCTCGTTGGACAGGATGCCTGTGAGCAGGCGGCCATCGATGCGGCGATGATCGAACTCGACGGCTCGCCGAACAAGAAGGAACTGGGCGCGAACGCGATCCTCGGGGTTTCGCTGGCGGTGGCCAAGGCGGCCGCGCAGCAGCTGGGACTGCCTCTTTACAAATACCTGGGCGGCCCGAACGCGAAAGTGCTGCCGGTACCGATGATGAACATCATCAACGGGGGCTCGCACTCGGACGCTCCGATTGATTTCCAGGAATTCATGATTGTCCCGAAGGGTGCTCCAACTTTCTCCGAGGCCTTGCGCTACGGCACCGAGATCTTCCATGCGCTCGCCTCCGTGCTCCACGACCGGGGTCTCTCGACGGCGGTCGGCGACGAAGGCGGCTTTGCCCCGAAGCTGGATTCGGCCGATGACGCGCTCTCGGTCATCGCGCAGGCGGTCGAGAAGGCCGGTTACAAGTTCGGCGAGGACATCTTCGTCGCCCTTGATGTGGCTTCCAGCGAGTTCTTCGACGCCAAGGAGAACCTTTACGTCTTCAAGAAGTCCGACGGCTCGAAGCGGACGGCGGCGGAACTCGTCGAGTACTATGCGGAACTGCAGAAGAAGTTCCCGATCATCTCGATCGAGGACGGCTGCGCGGAAAACGACTGGGATGGGTGGAAAGTCCTGACCGAAAAGCTGGGCGCGACCACGCAACTGGTGGGCGACGACCTTTTCGTGACCAACGTCGATTTCCTCCGCAAGGGGATCAACCTCGGCGTGGCGAACTCGATCCTCGTGAAAGTGAATCAGATCGGATCGCTGACCGAGACCCTCGACTCCGTCGAACTGGCCAAGGAGAACCGCTACACGTCGGTGATCAGCCACCGCTCGGGCGAAACCGAGGACAGCACGATCGCCGACATCGCGGTCGCGACGAACGCCGGACAGATCAAGACCGGTTCGCTCTCGCGCTCCGACCGGATCGCGAAATACAATCAATTGCTCCGCATCGAGCAGGAATTGGGTGAAAACGCTCGCTACGGTGGTAAACTTCGGTTTTAATCACCATAGCAACTATGAAGAATAAGCGCGTCGGCGGGCGACGGAATCAACAGTCCCACCTTCACCTTGGTGAAGAGGCAGGCCTCGACATTTGGCAGCGGCTCACACGGGTCCTGCTGGGTATCCTGCTGGTCGGTGTGGTTGTCTTCGTCCTTTCGCAGTTTGTGCCCGAGGTCGACAAGCAGAAAACCGTCGACGCGGAACTGGCTGCTCTGACCGCGCGACGCGAGGCCCTTGTCCGCGAGCGGGATCTGCGGAAGGCGAGTCTTGAGCGTCTCCGCACCGATCAGGAATATTTCGAGGTTTTCGCCCGCGACAAGCTGGATCTCCGCCGCGAGGGGGAGACGATCTATCGGATCGAGCGCCCCGACGGCGGGGCGCTCCGAGCGATCGAAGTGACGGAATAGAATAGGAGAGGAACCGGGAGGCGCGGTCTCCGCGGTTTCAACTGCGGGAGGGAAGAAGGCGTCATCGATTTCAGAACGACGGGAAGAATGCGCTTGCCGCTTCGGCAACGCGTGCCACGTTCGTCGGCATTGCTTTCCGTCATGATACCCCCTTCCTCGAATCACCAGGCCCTCAACGATCGCGACCGCTCCGACTCTCCGGAATCCGGAGGGGCTCCGATTCAGTTTCCAAGAGTGGAACTGAGGCAGTGGACGCTGCCGAATGGTCTGGTGCTCCTGGTGAAGGAAGACCGGAGCGCGCCGGTGGCCAGCGTGCAGGCGTGGTGCGCGGCGGGCAGCATCCA
>JAHEDC010000366.1:6047-6822 GCA_024641425.1 Verrucomicrobiales bacterium
AGCACATGCTCTTCAAGGGAACGGAAACGCGGACCACTGGGCAAATCGCCACGGCGGTGCAGGATGCCGGTGGCTACATGAACGCCTACACTTCCTTTGACCGCACGGTCTATTGGATCGACACTCCAAGCGAGGGGGTAGCGGTGGCGCTGGACGTTCTCGCGGACGTTATGACGAAGGCGACGATCCCGGAAGAGGAATATACGAAGGAGCAGGAGGTCATCCGGCGCGAGTTCGCGATGGGCTTCGATGATCCCGATCGGATGAGTAGCGAACTGGTCTTCTCGACGGCATTTCAGGTTCATCCCTATGGGATTCCGGTAATCGGGCACCTCGACGTCTTCAATACCTTGACGCGGGACGACGTGCTTGCCTACTACCGGCGCCATTACGTGCCGAACAACATGTTTTTCGTCGTCGTGGGGGACGTGGACGCGGAGGCGGTTCACGCGCAGGTGGCGGCGCTATTCAAGGATATCCCGCGCGCGAAATACCCGCCGGTGCTCGTTCCGACCGAACCGTTGCAACTGGGTCGGCGCGAAGTGCATCAGGAATTCGCGACCCAACTCACGCGCCTGACCCTCGCCTGGCGGATCCCGGACGTGACCCATCCGGACATGCCGGCACTCGACGTGCTCTCGACCATCCTGGGCGATGGCCGGAGTTCGCGGCTTTACCGGAAGGTGAGGGACGCGTGGAAACTGGTGCACTCCATCGACGCCTATTCCTACACGCCGGCTCACGGTGGTCTTTTCGCGATAAGCGCGGAGCACGA
>JAHEDC010000028.1 GCA_024641425.1 Verrucomicrobiales bacterium
CAGTTTTCCAAGGAACAAATAGTCCGGCCGGAAATCGTGCCCCCATTCGGAGATGCAGTGCGCCTCGTCGATGGCGAAGAACGTGGGCGCGCCACCCGGGCATTCCCGCAGGCGGTCCAGCATTCCGTCCACGGCCAGCCGCTCGGGCGCAACATAGAGCAAATCGAGCTCGCCCTCGCCATAGGCCATCGTGATGCGCCGCCGCTCGTCCACCCCCGACGTGCTATTCAGAAAGCCGGCCCGGATTCCATTCGCGCAGGCCGCATCCACCTGGTCCTTCATCAGGGCGATGAGGGGGCTCACCACCACGCAGCAGCCGGGCAGCGCGACGGCGGGGAGCTGGTAGCAAAGCGATTTTCCGCCCCCGGTCGGCATGACGCCGAAAGCATCGCGCCCGGCAAGGATCGCCTCCACGAGTTCCCGCTGGTGAGGGCGGAAGGCCTCGAAGCCGAAGGTTTCCTTCAGGATCGGGGCGAGATCGGGGGCGTTTTCCATTGAGTTCATGCGAACAGTAATAACTCCGGTAATGGGTTCACGTCAACCCGAAAAGATCCCCCGATAACCAGCGACCCTATGCCTACTCCCGCTGCTCGAACCGCACTTCCGTTTCCTTTCCTTCCTCCACCTGAACCTCTGCGTTCACGGAGCCGATGATGTCGGCCGTCATGTGATAGGCGAACGAAACCCCGATCGTTCCGCAGGGCACGCCCTCGACGCGGAATCGTCCCTCCGCGTCGGTCTTGAAATCCCGGTAGGAATCCCACGGCCCGCCCCCGAAGCCCTCGACATGGATCTCGCCGTCCGCGAAGCGCCAGGGCTTTTTCCTCTTGTAAGGGTCGCTCACCTTTCCCGAGATCGTGCCGGTTCCCAGCAGGCGCACCTCGCCCAGATCGAGATCCCGCTCCCCGAGCGTCACGGTCAGGAGAAGCGGCGTCACGCCTTCGCCCCGGAGCCGGAGCTGGTATTCTCCGGGCCGCAGATCCGGAATCCGCAAAGGCGCGCCGGGCGGAATATCCCCCTCGAATCCCGGCAGAAGCGGCTTCCGATCTCCGCTGACGAAAATCGCGTCGTCGTCCTGCCTCTTCCCGGGAACCTCACCCAGCTTCACCCGGAGCGATCCCTTCGCCGAGGCCGGCAGCTGCAGCGTCCCGGAAAGGCTGAAGCCTTCCGCGAGCGTGATCAGGAAGTCGCCGCTCCGGAGATCCGCGAGCGGAACTACGCCTTCCCACGGCGCCGCCCCTTCCGCCTTCACGCCGATCCAGAAGAGATTCCCCTCCTTTGGAAACTGATCGGGCCGGATCGAGAAGTGGCCTTCCGGGTTGTCCACGTCCGCCTGCTCGCACTCGTAGCCGGACGGCTCTTCCCCCGGCCCGACCATAACCAGATAGCGCCCGACAGGAGTCCCGTCCGCCCACCGCACCCGGCCTCTCAGCTCCGGCAGGGCCCGCATGACCATCGCGACGCCTTCGTTCCCGATCTTCTCCTCCCCGAAATGCGCGTCGTCGTAGCCTTCCTTCTTGAAATCCAGCCACCACCGGTCTTCGTACTACTGGTAGAGACCCCGCAGGACGAAAGTCCCGTCCGCCTCCGTCCCCTTGCTGGAGCCGTCGTCCACCTTGACTCCCGGCAACGGTTCGCCGCCCTCGTCGCGCACCGTTCCTTCCAGAAGATCCTCGTGGTCAAAATCCATGAGGAAGGCGGTGCTGCCGTCCTCTCAAGCCGGGGCGAATACCCGTCCTGATCCGCTTCCGCGATGAAGACACCCGTCGAAATCTCCGCGTTCACGGTTGCCGCAAACCCTGCTGCGGTCAAAACAACCAAGTCAGCGAACTTGCTTCGGACACTTTGCAAAATCCTTGGGGTTCCCTTCATTTTTTCAGGCACTGCGGCAGGCGTTCCCAGTGGTCGGCCACGGCTTCGTTCGGAATGACCCACAACGGAATCTTCGGCAAGCCCAAGCCACGAACGACAGCGCAGCCACCCGACGACGAGACGAAATCATCGACGCATCCCGCCCTCGCGCACGACCAAAGCGCGAGAGCGTCGCGCAGAGCGCTTTCCGCTTGTTCCCCTAGGCGTTATCCCGTAGTCTAACAAAGATGTTGCAAACTTCCCCGGCACTCGCAACAGCCCAACAAAGCCATGAGCAAATCTTCGCTATCCCGCCGCTATTTCCTCCGCGGACTCGGAACCGCCATCGCGCTCCCGACCATGGAATCGCTTGTGCCTGGTGCCGGCATCATCCGCGCGGCCGAGAACAAAAGCGTTTCCGCGCTTTCGAAGCCTATCCGCATGGCCTTCGTCTACATGCCAAACGGCGTCATCATGGACCATTGGACGCCGAAATCGACCGGAGAGAAATTCGACCTCCCGAAAACGCTCTCCCCTCTTGAAGCCGTGCGGGGCGACCTCCAGATCCTGACGGGGCTGGCCCACGAAAAGGCGAACGCGAACGGGGACGGCGGCGGCGATCACGCGCGGGCGAACGCGACGTTCCTCACCGGCTGCCAGGCCCGGAAGACGGCGGGTGCCGACATCCATGTCGGAAAATCGGTCGACCAGATGGCCGCCGATGTCATGGGGCAATTCACCCGTCTCCCCTCGCTGGAATTGAGCTGTGACGAGGGCCGGAAGGCCGGGAGCTGCGATTCCGGTTATTCCTGTTCCTACCAGTACAACTTGGCGTGGAAGTCGGAGACCAGTCCGATGACGCCCGAGCGCGACCCCCGCCTTGTATTCGACCGGCTTTTCTCCAACGAAATGCGCGGCGAGGTCGCCGAACAGCGCGCCAAGCGTGACCTCTACAACAAGAGCATCCTCGACTTCGTCCGCGAGGACACCCAGCGGATGAGCAAGTATCTCGGCCGCTCGGACCGCGACAAGATGGATGAATACCTCACGACCATCCGCGAACTGGAACGTCAGATCGAGGGCGCGGAAAAATACGCGGCCAAGGCCCCCGACTACGACCGGCCGTCGGGTATTCCCAAGACCTACGAGGAGCACATCCGCGTCATGTTCGACATCATGTCCCTCGCCTTCCAGACCGACACGACGCGGATCTCCACCTTCCTCATGGCCCACGACGGGAGCAACCGCAGCTTCAACGAAGTCGGCGTTTCCGACGGACACCACGGGATTTCCCACCATCAGAACAACCAGGAGAAGAAGGACAAACTCCAGAAGATCGACCAGTTCTACGTCACGCAGTTCGCCTACTTCCTCGAAAGGATGAAATCCATCCCCGAAGGCGACGGGACGTTGCTCGACAACTGCATGATTGTCCTCGGAGGCGGGATCAGCGATGGCAACCGCCACCAGCACACCAACCTCCCGGTCCTTCTCGCCGGCAAAGGTGGCGGTTCCCTCAAGACCGGGCGCCACGTCTCCATCGAGCAGACTCCGATGACCAACCTCTACCTCAGCATGCTGGAGACGATGGGAGTGGACGCCAAAAGCATCGGTGACAGCACGGGCAAACTGCGGGGACTCACCGCCTAAACTGCGGGGCCGGAAGGCCTGAAAGCCGGGAAAAAGCGCGCCCGAGAGGATTTGAACCCCTAACCTTCTGATCCGTAGTCAGACGCTCTATCCAATTGAGCTACGGGCGCTTTTTCCGGCGCGGGAGCCCACGGGGGCTCCAAATACGGGACGGCTATCTAATCCGAAGGCGGCGGTTTCGCAAGGGGATTTTTGCTGGAAACCGGACGCGGGAATCGTTCACCGGGAAATGACGCGCACCCGCAGGTAGTGCACGGGATACTGGGAATGATGTAGGATGGTGGTCCAGGTCATACGGACGAGACCGCTGCCAAGATTTTCGCGGCCCAGGAAAGCGATTTGGGCGGGATCGCTGCTCCAGTCGACGAGGTTCGGCGAGGACTCGACGAGGACGCGGGCGTCGTCGGCGGCGAGGCGTTGCGTGAACTGGATGCCGAAGAGGCCGGAGTTCATCACGGCGACCGGAAGGAGCGCGCCATCGTTCGGATCGCCGTCGCTGCCGCCGAGGGCGTATTCGAGGAAGGCGCTGCGGCCGTCGCCATCGTCGTCGGCGTTCGGCTCGACCGGAGCGGGCACGACATCGGTCGCGCCCGGATTGCCGCCGCCGGCGGAGGCGCGCCAGTTCTCGGGCAGTTCGTGATTCGGAGCGGTCGCCGGGGCGATGAGGACAAGGCTCGGGCCGCTGCCGTCGGCTTCGACGGGCCAGGGCGCCTTGTCGTTGTAGCGCACGGTCAGGATCTGCGCCCCGGTGGCGTCGTTCACGGTCAGACGCTCGCCCGCGTTGTCGAGGGCATGGGTGAGCCCGAATTCTCCGGCCACGCGCGGGCTTTCCCCGTAGAGGGCGCGGAAGGCGGCGAGGTTATTCACCACGAGGATACGCTCGCCGGGGAGAAGCGTGGTGCCCAACGGGAAGGTGAAGCCGATGCCATCGGTGATGGCCACGTCCGAGAGATCGATGGTGTCGGTCGGGGAAATGTTCAGGAATTCGAGGAACTCGGTCTCGTCGACGCCGACCGGGTTGTACATGATTTCGGAAAGGACGAGGTTCGTCGGCCCGGCGACGGTGCCGACGATGAATTCGGCCTCGGCGAGGGCGGACCAGGTGGCCCCGCTGAGGGCGCGGGCCTTGACCGCGACAGACGAGGAAAGCGGGACGGGCGCGGTGAAATCCTGCGCGGTCGGCGAGGTTCGGGGGTCGCTGCCGTCGAGGGTGTAGCGGATGGTGCCGGTGGGCGCGGTGAGGCCCAGATTGAATCCCGTGCCGACGATTCCGCCGTGGGTGTTGAAGGCCGGGGCATCGATGGCGGGGAAATAGCCGGCGGCACGGTACTGGGCGATGAGGGTGGCGGTGCGGCCGGGAAACCAGGTGGTGAGGAGGCGGTTGCGTTCCGCCATCCATTCCTCGTCGCGGTCGTAGAGCGGGATCGGAGTAGGCGTTCCGCGTGGGTGGACATCGCGGCGGTAGTCGCCCCAACGGGCGGACTCGCCGAGGATGGCCTCGAACATCTGGGCGGTGCGCGCTTCCCAGAGCGCGAGGGCCTTGGACGGGCTGAGGACGCCGCCGTTGAAGCAATGTTTCTGCACGCGGTCGGCGAAATAGAGCCGGTAATCGGGATTGGCGAGAAGCCGCCTCCAGAGCCGCGAGGGATTCTTGTCCGTATCAAGCGCGAGGACATTGTCGGTCGGATCGATGAGCATGAACTCGCTGTCCCAGGAGACGAAGTGCCATTTGCCGCCAGTGGCGTTGCGGAGGGCATACCAGTTGTGCTGGTCCCAGTCCTTGTTCGCGCCCCACTGCTGGAGGAGCATGTAGTCGCTGAACGACTCGAGGTCGAGCAGGGCGGCGATTTGATCGTAGCTCGCCTGACTTGTCAGGCCCGCGTTGGCAAGGGTGAAGAGGGTGTTGAAATTCGCGAGGGCGTTGGCTCCGTCGATGGCTTCTCCGGAGTTGAGTGCTTCATAGTCTTCCTTTATCCCGCCTAGGTAAGAGGCCCCGAAACTTGCGGTGGCCCGCTCGGTCGGATTAAAAAGCCCCCAGTAAAGTCCGTTGATGTAGAGGTGCGCGTACGTGTTCCGCACCGCCGGGTGGCCCATGGCCAACTGCACGTCCTTCGCCCACTGGTCGCGGATGTATTGGGCGCGCCCGCGATTGTCACCCATGAATTCGTTGTGGTGGAGCCACGACTGGTTCCCGCCGCCCCGGAGGATGAGCTGGTCGAATTCCCGCGCCGCGCCTCGGTCTCCGGGAAAGAGGTCGTAGGCGAGCTTACTGTCCCCATAGATCGATTTGAAATTGACCCGGAAAGAATGCTTGGGGTTCTTCGCCGGCTCGCGCGTATGGCCGCCCTGCATGCGGATGCCGGCATCGACCTGGAGGCCGGGCGTGCCGTCGGGATTGAGGATCTCGAACGAGACCGGACGTTCCCAGGCGAGGCCGCTCTGCTGCGGATTCTGGTAGATCCCCGTCGCGGGATCGAAGAAATTCGCCTTGTCGGTCACGAGGGAAATGGTGGGGATCGCCTTCAGGGCGTTGACCATGAGCGGCCCGTAAGTCGCGTTGCCGGTAATCTCCGGATCCATCGCGTAGTCTGCGGGCAATGTTCCGACCCCACCCGTGCCCTTCCACGTCGCCGGATAGCCGGGCGGCGTGTTGTTCTGGTTCACGACATCGGCGGGGAAGATGTAGGTCTGGGTATCGACGTTCGAGGGCCGGTAACCGTCCCGGAAGGCAGCGGCGCGGAGCGGGGTCGTGGTCATGATCGGGGCGACGAGCGGGCTCGGGCCGGAGACCCCGTTGGTCAATGTTGGGAGTGATCCGTCCTTCGTGTAAACGATGGTGGCTCCGGAAGTCGCGCAGGTGATCGTTGTGTTGAAGGGCGCGGAGAAGAAACCGCGGTCGATGTCGAAGCGCGTGTCGGCGACAAAGCCGAGGATGCCCGCACCGTTGGCAGCTCCCGGGGTCGGGCTCGTGAAGAAAAGCGACTGCGGGGCGGCGGCGGATTCGACGGCGACGAGTTTCGGGGTGAGGAGGAGATCGCCGTCGGAGGCCGAGATGTTGAGGGCGTGGAGGGCGAGAACGTTCGTTTGGTTCGGAAGGAGGGAACTCGCGAACGAGGCGACATCGATGTCTTCGAAAACGATGGCGTCCTGGTTCGGGCGTTCGCTTGTCGCCGCGCCATTGAAGGCGAGCGAAGCGGGAGCATTCCGACGGGCGATCTCGACGCCGTTGAGGAAGGCGGCGAAACCATCGTCGTAACGCATGCTCAGGGTCAGCGAGGCAAGCGGGGGCAGGGAGCCGGGATTGAAAGGGAGGCGGAGGTAAGCGCTGGTGTTCACATTCCGCATCGCGGCCTCGATGTTGCCGTTGGCATGGAGGAAGCTCCCGAAGCCGAGACCTCCCGAGGGATCGCCAAGGTTCTGCCCGGTCGCGAGGTAGACGTCATCGATCGACCAGATGCCGGTGGTGGCGGAGCCGGTGCGGGCGTAGAAGTTGACCAAGGCATTCGCGGCGCTGCCGTTGCGGAAGCCGAAGACCGTCTGCGCCGTCGCGGAATCGAGGAGCGTCTGCTGCGCGAGCGCGCCGCCCTTCATGTAGACCTTGTAGGTATCGGCGGCATTGTCCACCACCATCCAGATACTGTACCAGGTGGCGTCCGCGAAGGCATCGACATCAAGGAAGGCCGCCCCCGCGCGTACCTTCAGGAGGGCGTCGTTCTGGTTGTTCACTTGAGTCTCGAAATCGGCAAAGTTCGTCGTCGGCACCGCGATGTCGGAGGTTCCGGCGCTGATGTTCACGATGCCATCGCGCCGCATGCGGAAGAAGACGGTGGCCGTGCTACCGTTCGGAATGTTCATCGTCTTCCACGCGCGCACACTATCCGTGGTCTGGCGCATGACCTGATTCTCCGCGTTCGCCGGATCGATGCCGACCGTGACATTGGCAGCGGAGGTCGACCACCCGCCCTGGCCGCCGAGGGCTCCGAGATTGAGAGCCTCGAAGTCATCGACGAGCGTGAAGCCCGACGGCCCCCCTCCCGCGTCAAAGCCCACTCCGGTGTTCCGGGCGAGCCAGGCCGCGTCGTCGAAGGGCTCGCTCCCGCCCCGCCAGGTCGAGCCGAGGCCATCGTTCGCGGGCACATGCACCCGCGTGGCCGCGCCCTCATCGAGATAGGTTACGGTATTCAGGCTAATCTGCCCGGAACCGTAGGAAACATCGTTCCGCTGCGGAGGAAACTTCGGCGCGAACTGCGTGGCAATCGTGGTGCCGTCGGGATTGACCAGAGCGAGAAATTCGCCGTTCGACGCGAGTTGGAAACCGGTGTGCAAGTTCCCCGGCGCGGCGGGTTTCCGGTCCTTCCCGGAAGCGAAGACGACAAGGTAGCCGCCCGGCGGAAGCACGCGGGAGGGAAAGGTCCACACGGTGAGCGGATCCGAGGCGTTGAAGTCGGCCTTGTCGGTCAGGTGCCAGCCCGCGAGATCGATGGGGGACGCGCCCTTGTTGCGGAGTTCGATCCAATCCGAAAAGGCCCCATCCTCGTCCGCCAGCGTCGCTGTATTCGCGGCCATGAATTCGGTGATGACAACCTCCGCGCGTGCGGCGGAGAGCAGCGTTAGGACAAGCAGCGCAGGGAAGAGGACTCGGGAGGGAAGCATGGGGATTCTCCGACGGAGGGTATGGAGGGATGATGGGGCGGGCAGAGTGGAATATAGACAAAACCCTCCCGGGGATTCATGAAAAAACCCGGAGGGCCGCGCCCGCCGGGTTCTCTCGAAAAAGGAAACGGGATCGCCTTGGGCCGAAAACTAACGACGACGGCGGGCCAGCATGGCCAGACCGACAAGCCCGAACATCGCGGGAACAGCGGGCTCGGGGATGGGGTTCGCGAGGTTCGACCCCGTATTGTCAACGTAGATGTCGTCGAAGAACCACGTCCCGGCACCGGTATTGCCCGCGAAAAGGGCCGTCGTCAGGGCGTTCGGCTGCGCGCCTGCGCCGCTGTTGCGGAACGTGAAGGTCGACAGGTTTGCCGCCGTTTGGGCGAGAAACTGCCCGGAGCCTGTATCCAGGTAAATCTGGTAAGTATCCGTCGTGTTATTGACCACCATCCAGACGTTAATCCACGTATTGTCGAGGAAATTTCCCGAGGGCGAGCCCGCCGGACCAATCGTCGTCGTGAACGCTCCTCCGTTGCGACCGAGGAAATCAGCGGTGGTTTGATTGTTCAACTGGGCCTCGAAATCAGCGAAATTCGAGGGACTAGCGGGGGACGCCACGTCGGACAAACCCGCGCTGATGTTCACGAGGCCATTGCGCCGAGTGCGGTAGAAGATCGTTCCGATGGTGTTGTTGGCGATGGAATTCGCGCCAAGTCCAATGTAGGCTGGCTGGGCAGCGGCATTGGTGACTTGGGCCACCTGATTCGCGCCGCCCGCAGGATCGCTCGCGACGGTAAAGTTACTCCCACCCGTCGTCCAGCCGCCCTGACCGTTCAAAGCGGCCCCACCACCGGTGAGGCTATTGAAATCACTGACCAGGCTGAAAGCGGCGTGACCTGAAAGGACGGATGAGAGCAATCCGATCGTAACGAAAGGAAGAAGGCGGAGAGTCATTGCGTGGCGAGTTTCGGTGGATTCTAAAACGAGGGTTATTTAGGTCAATCGCGGGTTTTAGGGAATTCGACGGCGCATTGCAAACTTTTTCGAGAGCTTTGTCGCGCCCTCGAAAAGGTGGGATTTCTTCTTAGGGCGCGGCCAGACCCAGGTCCCGCACCCGCAGAGAGAGGGCTCCGGACAAGCTGGTGATGTCATTGCCGAAGAGTTCCGTCGAAGCCACAGCACCGCTCGCGGTCACGGTGGTAGAAAGCGCGGTCCAAATCCTCAAATCCTCGCTCCGTTCGATGGCATAGGCGTGCCCGGCAATGGAGGTCCACTCCATCTCGATGGAGGTGCCGGCGAAGTATTCGAAGCGGTTGATCCGGAAATCAGTCGCCGAAACGGGAATCGGATTCGAGAGATCGGTTCCGGCGCTGATGTAGAAGTCATCCCAGTAGGCGGTTCCCTCTTGCGCGCGCAGCATGAGGGTGCCGAGTTCCGTCGTGGTTCCGAAGCGGAAGTTGAGGAGGCCATCGGGCGGGAACACTTCCGTCTGGTTGGCGAAATCCGGATCGTCGTCCGACTGGATGAAAACCCGGGACGAATCCGTCGCATTGTTTGCCACGAGCCAGATTTAATACCAGGCGTTCACGTTGTCGGCCAGAAGCGGGGACCCCGAAGGGGTGAGATCCACGAAGACGGTTCCATCCCGGCCCTTGATCGGCGTGCTATTCTGCCGGTTGATTTGCGCCTCGAAATCATTGTAGACCGCCGGAGCCGCCACGTCGGAGAAGCCGAAATTCGCGTTGGTGGTGGCTTCGAAACGGAAGCGCCCGAACAGGGTTCCGGTCGCCCCCTCCGCGACCGCGTTCGCGCCCAGTGGCTTGTAGGCCCCCGACTGGACGACGAACGTGTATCGAAGCACCTGATTGCTGCCGTCGGCGGGATCGGGGACGAGCGTGTACTCCACTCCGGAAGCCCAGCCGTTCTGGCTGCCGAGCGCGCCCGGTGTGAGGGCATCGAAGTTTTCGACAAGGGTGAATTCCGCTTGGGCTGCGACCAGAGGCAACGCAAGCAAGACCGCGGAGAAGAGGGATAAGTCTCATCGGCTTAGCAGAAGGTTTATAAATGGGAATCGGTTCCCGGAACATTGTTTACCAGATCCGGCTTCCACTCGACGAGTAAAGAATATCCCCGATCCCCGGCCCCGTCACTTTCCGTCCACCAAAAGGCGCTCCAGCACGCGGAAGGTCACGCTTCCGACGATTTCGAGGCTGCGCGCGCTGAGCTTATCCACGGTGTCGCCAGCCTGGTGCCAGTGGGGGTAGTCGAGATCGATGATATCAAGGGTGGGAATTCCGGCCTGGTTGAGGGGAACGTGGTCGTCGAGGATGTCGGTCTGGTTGAGACCGAAATACCTGCGGTGCCCGAGATCGGTCGCGGCGGCGTAGAGGGCGAGGAGGAGCGGACGCGGGGAGTCCTGGGGCGGATTCACGTTGAGCTGCGGGTCGCCGACCATGTCGAGGACGAAGCCGCGCACCGGCTTCCTCTCCGGCGGGGCCGCGCGCCAGAGCTTCGCGTATTCCCGGCTGCCAAAAAGCCCGTCCGTCGCCGTGTATTCCCCGCCGATGTTCTCCTCGCCATCGAAGAAAACGAGTTCGATCCGGCGGGCGAGGTCCGGGCTCCCGGCGAGGACGCGTGCCAGTTCAAGCAAGGCGCCGGTGCTGGAGCCGCCGTCGTTGGCACCGACAAAAGTGAAGGCGTCGAAGAACTTCGTATCGTAGTGGGAGCCGACGAGGGTCAGGCCGCCGCCGTCGGTCCAGTCGATGTCCCCGCCCTTCTCCGGGAATCGGGCCCGGATGTTCACGAACGGAAGTTTTCCCTTCACCGTATCGGCCTCGAATTCCTGGCGCACGCTCGTCCAGCCCGCTTCGGAGAGCGCCTTCTCGATGTAGTCCTGGGCCTTTCGGATGCCCTCGGAGCCGGGCGTGCGTTCGCCAAAGCCGACGATGGAAGTGGCGTGCGCGAGGGCCTTCTCACCGGAGAATTCTCCTCCCTTTCCCCCGCCCCCGAAAGCAAAGAAGAGAACAACGAAGAGCCCGGCGGCGGCAAGGGTGATGAGAACCGGTTTCGCCTTCATCGGACGCCCATCACCTCGAGGATGCGCTCGAGATCGTCGTTGCCGTAGTATTCGATCTCGATCTTCCCCTTTTTCGGATGATGGGAAATGCTCACCTGAGTGGCGAAGTGCTCGCGCAACCGGGAACAGACCTCGCGGAGGGCGGCGGGGAGTTCGCCGGTGCCCGACATTGCGCCACTGGAGCCCGATTTCGTCGCCTGACCGGGATGGTTGTGGGCCGAAACCAGCTGCTCGGTGGCGCGGACGGTGAGGGATTTCTTCAGAATGCGGTCGGCGAGGTGGGCCTGCTCCTCGGCGTTCTTCACCGCAAGGAGCACCTTCGCGTGGCCGATGCTCAGGCGGCCCTGCTCGACATGCTCGCGAACGGGCGTGGCCAGTTCGAGCAGTCGCATCGCATTCGCGACCGTCGCGCGGTTTTTGCCGACGCGCTTCGCGATATCCTCCTGCCGCATCTCGAACTCGCGGGCCAGCCGGACATAGGCCTCGGCCTCTTCGATCGGATTGAGATCCTCGCGCTGGAGGTTCTCGATGAGGGCCATTTCCAACACATCGCGGTCGGTAGCCTCCATGACGCGCACCGGCACCGAGGTGAGCCCGAGCGCGGACGAGGCGCGCCAGCGGCGCTCGCCGGCGATGAGTTCCAGGGTCGATCCCACCTTCCGAACGATGAGCGGTTGCATGACGCCGTGCTCGCGGATCGAGTCCATCAGTTCGTCGAGATTCTCCTGCCGGATGTGCTTGCGGGGCTGGAGCGGACTCGGAACGACCTGAGAAAGCGAAGCGTGGAGGATCGTATCCGTGCGGGTTGCATCCATCGGGGCGGGAGCCGCAGACCCCTCCACAGCCGGGGTGGTCTTCACCTCCTGGGAGGGTGAAGCCTTGCGACCGATTAAAGCGCCGAGTCCTTTTCCGAGTGCCTGTTTTGCCATGGGAGGTTGAGATTACGAGGCCGGGGGCGGGCGGTCAAGAAAGGATCCTCATTTCCCCGAATTGGAAAGCGCGCTGCTGTCTGCCCCCGCCAGCGGCGAAATCGTGCCGCAAAGACGCGCCACGTTGCGATGCGGCCCGATAGCCCCCACCCACCCCGAAGTGCCTCCGGGGAGGAGTTTCTGTCTCGGGCGTGTAACCATCGCTCGGGATTCCTGATGTAAACGGCGGAACAGATACCTCGTCGCCTCGCATTCAACGTTTTCGAGCGGCGCGCATGAAAAGCCCATTAACCCTAACAAAAACACCAACTTCATGAAAACCAACCAACTCAATACCCTCCTTGGATCCCGGATCCGCAGGTGGTGGCAGAAAGGCCAGATGCTTTCCCTGGCTCTCACGCTAGGCGCGACCACCGCCTTTGCGGGGAGTCCCTTCAGCAGAATCTACACCTTCGGGGACAGCTTGACCGATACTGGGAATTTCTTCCAGATGACGGGAGGGCTCGTTCCCCCGCCCCCCTACTACGCAGGCCGCGTATCCAACGGGCCGGTCTGGATCGAGCAAGTCGCCACCAGACTCGGGATGCGGCTCGAATCAGAGGATCAGTTCGCCACCCTCGGCTCGATGACCGGAAACGAGAACTTCCGCGACGGCTTTCTCGGTATGGACTACCCGGGCTTTCTCGACCAGATCGATGCTTTCTTCGATCAGCAGGGGCCTCGGCCTCTGGATCCGGAGGCCCTCTACGTGATCTGGATCGGAGCGAACGACTTTTTCGACTGGCTCCAGAACGATATGGGAAATCCCGCGCTGATCCCCTCGCTTCTCGTCAATGGGGTGACGAGGACCGCAGGATCGGTATTGCGGCTGGCGCAGGGCGGAGCGCGCCATATTATGGTCGTGAATGTTCCGGACCTCGGTCTGACCCCCGACATCCGAATGTTCGGATCCGGCGTCGCCGATGGCGTGACCGCTCTTACCAATGCCTACAACGGGGCGCTCGATCAGCAACTCGACGCCCTCGCCTACTCCGGGATCCCCACCATCCGGGTGGACGCCGCCCAGATCATCCGCGAGGTCGTGGCCGACCCCACCGCTTTCGGACTTACCAACGTCACCGACCGGGCGATTCTGCAAACCACGGATCCTGCCTCGGCTCTCTTCTGGGATGGCATCCATCCAACCACCGCGGGGCACATGATCGTTGCCGAAAGGGCTCTCGCCGAGATGATCGCCTATTTCTCGCCGCGCAAGGGAAAGGGAAATGCCCCTGGACCGGTGCAAGCCCTCAACGGCCTCACCCGGAAGGCCAGCCGTTGACACAAGGGAGGGAGCGCTCGAAACGAAAGCAAAGAACCGCTTTCCTCCAAGGCACGCCGATCCCGGGACCGCGAATTGCTGTGGGGGGCGGACACCGGCGACGGAGTCCGCCCCTGCGGCTCTTCCCAACGACGCGCTCGCCCCCAACCGCTCGAATGCCGGGAGTCCCCGCCGCCTTCCTTCAGTACCGCTTCCAGAAATGCCGCGAAAGCAGCACGACGAGGGCGAGGAACTCGAGGCGGCCGAGGATCATGAGGAAGGAGAGAAGGACGAGGGTATGGCCGTGGAGACCGGAGTAGTTGTGGGTCGGCCCGAGTTCGGCCAGGGCGGGGCCGACGTTCATCATGCAACTGACGACCCCGCTGATCGCCCCCATCGGGGAAAGCCGGGGCTCGAAGGCACAGACGAGCAGGGTGCCGAGTCCGGTCACGAGCCAGGCGAGGACGAAGATGATGAGGATCTGCCGACGACGACCGGCTCCACCCCCGCGGTGGAGTTCGGGCATGCGGAGGACGATGCGCGGACGGTAATAGCGGGTCAGTTCCTCCCGCAGGATGCGATAGACGGAGATGAAACGGTTCACTTTCAGACCGCCGGCGGTCGAGCCCGCGCAACCGCCGATGAACATGATGGTGAGGAGGAGCATCTGGGAAAGCGAGTTCCATTGCGCGTAGTCCTCGCTGGCGAAACCGGTCGTGGAAATGATGCTCGTGACCTGGAAGGCACTGCCCAGCAGGACTTGTGGAATCGGGGCGTGATCGCCGTCGGCGAAGCGCGCGAGGGCGATGGCGAGGGTCGTGACGGCGACGATCGACAGGAAATAGACCGTGGGCTCGTCCTTGCGCAGGAGCGTCTTCGGATTCGCCGCCCAGCGGGGATAGAGCAGGAAGCTGAGGCTTCCGATGATCATGAAGAGGATGACCCACAGCTGAATGGCCGACGAGTACGCGGCCAGACTGGCGTTCTCGGTGCTGAATCCGCCGGTGGAGAGGGTCGCGAAGGCGTGGTTGACGGCCTCGTAGGGTGTCATCCCGAGAAGCCAGAGCCCGAGGATGCAGACCAGGGTCATCACGATGTAGGCCTTCCAGAGACTCGCGGCGGTGTCCCGGATACTCGTGAAGGTGCTGTGCTCGCGTTCGACGCTCGACTCATGCTGAAAGAGGGATTTCCCTCCCAGCTTGAAGTAGGAGAGCACCGCGACGAAGAGAACGAGGATTCCCATGCCTCCGAGCCACTGCGTCGAGGAGCGCCAGAGGAGGATGGCCCTGTCGTATTGGGTCAAATCATCGATGATCGACGCCCCGGTGGTGGTGAATCCGGAGACCGCCTCGAAGAAGCCCCGGGCCAGCGAAACCGAGGGCTCGCAGAAGACATACGGCAGCGCGCCGAAAAGTCCGCAGGCCAGCCAGCCGAGGCTCACGATCGCGATGGATTCCTTCCGGAGCATGTCGGTGCCACTTCCCCGCCCGAGGACGAGGAGAAAAACACCGACCCCCACCGTGATACCCAGGGAAATGGCGAGCGCGCGAAAGGATGCAGAGGACCAGTGGGCCGTGCCTTCGACGCCGAGGCAGATGCCCATCGTTACCCCCAGCAGCAGGAGGAGGAGACCGAGGGCCTTGCTGATGAGGCGGTAGTTCAAGTCCGTGGACAGCAGGCGTCCGCTTGGGCGGGAAGCAGTCCCCGGGCCGGAGAGCCTCCTGGCTGGACTCCGTTGCGGGGCGCTACTGGATGAACTGGATCCTGCCGGATCCCTGTTGGGCGGCAGCCTGCGCGGCGTGCTGCTCATCGGAGCACGCGGAATCGGTCGGCGCGTCCGCCTCCTTCTCCGAATCCGTGACGAGCCCGTTCTGAAGGAGATAAGCCTCGACCTCGTCCCCGCTCACGTCGGCAAGCATGGTGCCGTTGACTACAACGCAGGGCGAAAGCGGCTGCCCGCTCTTCTGCTCCATCTCCCAGCGGAAGGCGGGATTCGCGATGATGTCCTTTTCCTCGAAGGCGAGATCATACTTGCGCATGATGGAACGCACGCCCTCGCTCCAACCGCAGTAGGTCTTGAGGTACGCCGTGATTTGAAGAGTGTCGTTGGCCATGATGTATTTGGAATAGAATGGGATTCAAAGAACCTTTACCCAGATTCTCCGACACCGCAAGTGGCCGACATCGCGGGGGGCGAGACCTCCGATTGATTTCCATCAGGCGGAGAAAGCCCCTCGCCGGCGCCTAAGCCCCGCGGATCGCCCGCGTCCACTTGAGAGAGTAAAGGTCCTTCCTGCGCTGAAGGAGGTTGCGCACGCTCCCACGGGAATGAAGGTCCTTGAGGAGGTCCAGGTCGATGTCCGCGATGAGGGTCGTCTCGGCGTTCGGTGTCGTCTCGGAGACGATGGCCTGGTTCGGAAAGGAGAAATCCGAGGGCGAAAAGACGGCGGACTGGGCGAACTGGATGTCCATGTTCACGACCCGAGGCAGGTTGCCGACGCTCCCGGCGATGGCCACGTAGCATTCGTTCTCGATCGCGCGGGCCTGGCAGCAGTAACGGACGCGGTTGTAGCCGGTGGCGGTGTCGGTACAGAAAGGGACGAAAAGGATCTGCACCCCGCGGTCGGCGAGGAAACGTCCGAGTTCGGGGAATTCGGTGTCGTAACAGATGAGCATGGCGACCTTGCCGCAATCGGTCTGAATGACCTTCAATTCGTCCCCTCCGACCATTCCCCAGTCGGCCTCCTCGCTCGGCGTAATGTGGATTTTCCGCTGGGCGTCCACGGTGCCATCGCGCTGGCAGAGGTAAACGACATTGTAGAGCCGGTCGTCCTCATAGAGCGGCATGCTCCCGGTAACGATGTTGATATTGTATTCGACCGCCTTTTTCACGAAGAAGTCGCGGATCTCCTCGGTGTATTCGGCGAGCTTGCGGATGGCGGCGGCGGGGCCCACCTCGTTGAAGGGAGCCATCAACGGGGCGTCCACATACTCGGGGAAGACGCAGAAATCCGCCTTGTAACCGCTCACCGCGTCGATGAAGAATTCGACGTTGTCGAAAAAGGCCCCGATGTCAGGCGTCGTACGCATCTGGAGCTGGATCAGCCCGAGCCGGACGTCAGTGCGGGCACCGAGCGGGCGCTTCTTCCGCGTGTAGTAGATATTGTTCCACTGAAGCAGCGTGGCGTAGGCCCGGGACTCCGTATCCTTGTCCAGGTAGTCAGTCAGGACCTTCTTCACATGGAAGTCGTTGCTGAGTTGGAACGTCATGACCGGATCGTAGATTTCCTTGCGTCGAACCCGCTCGATATACTCGCGGGGACTAAGCTCGGCACTGTATTTCCCGTAGTTCGGCATGCGCCCCCCGGCGATGATCGCGCGCAGGTTGAGGTTCTCGCAGATTTCCTTCCGCGCATCGTAGAGGCGCCGCCCGAGGCGCAGGCCCTGCGAGCCGGGATCGACGCAGACTTCGATCCCGTAAAGGACATCGCCGGCCGGATCGTGGGTCGTGAACTTGAAGTTCCCGGTGATTTCCGTGTAGTCGTGCTCGTCCCCGAAGGCGTCGTAGTCGACGATGAGGGATAAGGCGAAGGCCACGACGCTGCCATTGTCCTCGACGCAGACCTGGCCTTCGGGGAAGATCCGGAGGAGTTCGAGGAAATGCTCCTGAGACCAACTGGAGTTGATGTGCTTGTAAACCTTGAGGGAAATGGCAACCACATCATCCGCGTCGGCGGCGGTGAGTTCGCGAACCGTGATCTGGTGGCCGTCATCGGCGTTTTTGGCGTTCGTCATGGAAGATGCTGGTAGTTATTACTCGGATCGGCGGCTTTCGGCACCCTGGAAGCGCGCACCCTCAACCACACCCGAACGCTTGCAAGGACGGAATTGCACGCACCGGTTCTTCAATTCCCGCGATGTGACGAATCCGTATCTTTATCGTGGCAAATCAATGGAATTATTGTACTTTCGGCGTTCCCCTGATTAACTAAAAAAACGATTTTCCGATTTTTCGCTCCTTCGAGCGCGCCCCCGTTCATCCACCTCCCATGGAGCCCACGATCACCACCAGCGAAGCACCCCAGCCGGCGGCAGGTCCTCTTTCGACTCAGCACGCCCCGCGGTTCCAGGTCGACGCGGGGCCGTCTCGAAAGGACGTAAAGGACAAGATCATCGAGCGATTCGAGCAGAAATACATCATCCATCCGAATCTCGTCCCCCACATCCGCCGCTACATCCGCCCTTTCTGCATCCCGGATCCCAACGGAAAGGGAGAGATCCCGGAATACACGGTAACGACGCTCCAGCTCGATACCCCCTCGCTCGATCTCGCCCTCGCAAAGGAGCGGAAAACCTTCGCGCGCTTCAAGCTCCGCATCCGCACCTACGGCAAGGGCGGCTCGGCCCCGGTCTTTCTCGAACTCAAGCGGAAGGTCGGGAGCGTCATCATCAAGAGCCGGTCCAAGATGAAAATGGCGCAATATAAGGGAGACAACGACGGGCGCCCGATCGTCTGGTACCCCACGGAATGCCCGATGCTCGGATCCCCGGTCGACAATCACTACTTCCTGGAATTTTCGCGCGTCGCGCGGGCCATCGGAGCCCGCCCGCGCATGCTCATCCGTTACGTCCGCGAGTCCTACTTCGGAGCCAACGATGACTACGCGCGCCTCACCTTCGACCGTCGCATTTGCTATCGCCCGACCAAAAGCTGGAACCTGCCCGGCATCGAGGAGGTCGACGGCTGGCGTCCGATGGATACCCAAACCGGCCTGAATCGCCCCTTCGCAGGATATATTTTCGAACTGAAGGCGATGCGGGACGCCCCCCGCTGGATGCTTGAACTCGTCGAGCGTTTCAATTTGACAACCACCGGCTTTTGTAAATATGCAACAGCCTGGAGAATGGAGTCGATCTACCGTGGATTCGAGTACGACGCACAGTCGATGAACACGACCGTGACGAATAACAGCATCTGACCCCATCGCGCCGCTTACGGGATTCCAACCCTTACCCTCCCCACCCCTCCCTCTCACCTGCTTCGACAACACCTATTTTCAATGGAAGAATCCTTTTTGACCGCAATGGGCCCGACAAAGGCGCTGACAAGCATGGAGATCCTTTTCTCCCTCTGCATCAGTTTTGTTCTTGGGCTCGTCATCGCTACCGTCTACCGCTGGACGCACCAGGGTTTCTCCTATGCCCGATCCTTCCTCCACACCATGGTGTTGGCCTCGATCGTCATCACGGTGATGATCATCGCCATCGGAAATAACATGGCCCGCGGCCTCGGCATCATGGGAGCCATGGCCTTCGTCCGTTTTCGAACCCCGATCAGGGATCCGAGGGATATCATTTTCCTTTTCGCCTCCCTCGCCATAGGAATTGCCTGTGGCTCCCAGGTTTTCAACGTTGCCATCATCGGCACCGCCTTCTTCTCATTTACCGCCATTTTCCTCAGCTGGTCTCCCTTCGCATCCCGCAGGGAATTCGAGGGTCTTCTCCGCTTCATGCTTCCGGCCGACAGTCCTTCCCACCAGTATCTCCACGACATCTTCCAGCGCTATGCCTCGTCCACCGAAATGGTGGCCATGCGGGAAGCCATTCAAGGCGAGGTGCAAGAGTACTCCTACCAGATCCGCCTCATTGATCCGAGCTACAAAACCGATCTTGTCGATACCCTGTCCAAGCTGGAGGATATTTCCGAGGTGAGCCTCGTCATGCAGCGCACCACGGTCGAGATCTGATCCCCGGTCGCGTCGTTTTCCCTTTCCCTCATTTCCCTCACGCCCTCCCTGTTCCCGCCACGCAATGACCTCCGAACGTCCCAAAGCCCTCTCCATCAGGAAAAAAGGCAATTCGCAGTTTCTTCGAAATATCCTTTCCCGATGGCCCCTCGTCGTCTGGCTTGGCGCCGCCTTTTTCGCCTGGCAGTTGAACCGCCGGGGAGTGGAATTCCAGCGGATCAACGGTATCGTCTATGCCGACACCCAGGCGATATCGCCGATCGAGGATGGCCTCCTGAAATCGCTGGAGGTGCGCGTCGGGGACAAGGTAACCGCCGGACAGACGGTGGCGACGATGGACGACAGCCTCCTCGTTAAGGAAATCGAGGATTTCAAACGAACCTACGCCCTTGAGCGCCTGGAGCGAATGCAGCGCTTCCAGAGTGCCCTGACCGATGCCAACGACCAACTCGCGAAGGTTCTGGCCGACGAGCGCGCGGACAAGGCCCAGGCCGACGTGCTCGAGAAACGCCTCGCCATGATGAAGAACTCCAGTCCCGGCACCCACCTCCAGCCCGAAATCGACAAGGTGGAATTCGAATACAACACCGTAAAGGCCCGTGTCGACAGCTACGAGGAGCGCATTGAGAATCTTACCGAGAGCCAGAACACGGCCAGGAATCAGATTGCGGAGCTTGAGAAACTCGACACCGCCCCGGACGCCGATAGTTCCGAGGGACTCAAACTCCTGGAAGCCCGGCGCGATGCAAAAACACTCAAGGCCAGCCGCGACGGAATCGTCGCCACCATTATGCGGAAACCCGGGGCCGTGGTCCGCGCCGGCGATCCTCTCTTCCCCGTCCTGACCATCGTCACCACCGAAGGCCTGCGTGGCAGGGGTTTCATTCTGGAAGAGGATGCCACCAGAGTGAAGGTCGGTGATACGGTTTCCGTCATCCCGGCCAGCGACCGCGAACACCGCCACAAAGGCGAGATTCTTGCCCTGGCTCCCCAGATCATCTCCAAGCCGGACGCCGCGAGCACGGTCAGCAACCGCATGGTAACGGGGAGGGAGGTTGAAGTTCGCCTTCTCGATGAGGGCGCGGAGCTCATTCCCGGACAATCGATCATCATCGAAGTCAAGGATCCGAAGCAGTTCGATTGGTGGTCCCTGGGATTCCGGAACAAGCAATAGTCGGCGGATTCCCTCCGCCGATCCGCATTCCTAAACTCGGTTCGCCCCGACCGCTCCATCGAGGGCTTGCGCGGCGCTGCCGATGATTCCGGCCTCGTTGCCAAAATGGGCAGGCAGTAGCTTGAGGTTCTGCCAAAGGACGGGCGAGACCATTGATCGGACTTTCTCAGCGAGTGGATTGAATAGCAGATCGCCCGCCTGGGCAACCCCTCCCCCGACGATGATGGCATCGGGATTCAGGAGCCAGACGATCGAGCCCAACGCCGTTCCCAGCCACGCCGCGACGTCGTTCCAGACTCCGGTTGCGATGCGGTCGCCCCCCCGAGCCAGATCGGAAAGCTGCTTCGGCGAGCACGCGCCGGGCGATTTGGGGTGCCCCGCCTCGGCGTAGCGCCGCACCGCGTGCTCGGTAATCTGCTGATGGCCCATATAAGTCTCGATAGCACCCAGATTCCCGTAGAATCCTGATTTGCCCGCGTAGGCGATGCTCATCTGCCCGATCTCCCCCGCCCCGAACTGCGCCCCTCGGTAGAGGCGACCATCGATGATGAGGGCCCCGCCGATACCGGTGCCGAGCGTCACGGCCACAATATTGGGAAAACCCCGGCCAGCCCCGTAGCGCCATTCGGCATAGGCCATGCAGTTGGCGTCGTTGTCAACCGCCGACGGAAGCCCGGTTTTCTCCTCGAGGAGCGTGCGGAAGGGCACCTCGACCCAGCCGGGGACGTTCGTCACCTCATGGACAAGCCCGCTGTTGAAATCGACGAGCCCCGGGACCCCGCAGCCCACTGCCGAGAGAGTCGGGTAGCGTTCGCGCAGAGCCCGGACATTCGCTGCCATGGCGTCGATGAGCGCGCCCGGCCCGGGATGGGCCGCCGTCACGATGGGGGCAAGGGTTTCGAGGACGCGTCCGCCTTCACAGACGCCGATCTTAACCGAGGTGCCGCCGAAGTCGATGCCGACGGCGATGAGCCTTCCTTTTTGAGTCATGAAGTGAAATTGAGGTTTCCGATAATGCGCAATCCTTGGAGGGTAAGTTCCGCGTCCACGTGATGAATAGCGGGAAGTTTGGCAGAGATCAATTCCGCATATCCCCCTGTGGCCACAACCTGGAACCCGTCCTCGCCGATGCCCAACTCGCCGCGGATCTCCTGCAGGATCTCCCGGATCATCCCCCGATAGCCATGGACCGCCCCCGAAAGCATCGCCGATTTCGTCGATTTCCCGATAACGGCCGTCGGCTCCAGCAGGTCGATCATCGGAAGCAAGGCCGTGCGTTGGTACATGTAGTCGGTCATTACCTCCAGACCCGGGGCGATGACGCCCCCCACGTAGGCTCGCTCGGCCGAAACGATGTCAAAAGTGACGGCCGTACCGAAGTCGATGACCACCGCCGGCGTTCCGTAGAGGGCCGCCACGGCCGCCGCGTTGGCGAGACGGTCGGCCCCGATCGTCTCCGGTTCCGGATACTCGACCCGCACCCCCAACGCGATCGCGTGGCTCACCGAAAGGAGCCGGTCGCCGAAAAAGTCGGCGACGACCTTGTTCCGCGCCGGCACGACGGAGCAAAGAATCGCGTGCCCGCATTCCGGGAGCCCGGCGAGCGCCTCAGCGGAGAACTCCGCCGTGGGCACGGTGATCTTATCACCAACCAAGCCCTCCCGCCCCGCGAGGGACATTTTCGTCCGCGAGTTGCTGATATCGATGAGCAGATAGGGAAAACGCTCGGGCATGGGCCTATTTCCAATCGGGAGTGGCAAACGACTTCGTGCCTTGGTTCTCAACCGCCGTTTCGCCGTCGAAGGGCACGGCCGATTTCACTTCCAGGCGTTCACCTCGAATCTCAAGCGCAAGCGCCCCCCCGAGATCGCTCGCTTCAAGCCAGTATTTGAGGGTTCGTTTGGCCTTCTTCCCTGCGGGAACCGGCTCACGGACATCGGTGGCAAGGAAGTAGCCGGGAATCATCCGGCCGTCTCCCGCCCATAGTTTCGCCTCGACAGCGGGATCGAAGGCTTCTCCTTCGCGGTTGTCGTAATCCACTTCGAAGATGGCGAGGAAATTCCCGTAGTCGCGTTTCAGCGACATCTTCCGAATCGAAAAACGGGTGTCCCCGGCACCCGTCACAACCGGCTTCCCTGAAAACAGAAGATACCCCGCCAGTCCTCCTACCAGGAGGAGCAGAATCCAGAAATCAGCGCGTTTGAAGAGTTTGGCCATCGGTGCGGGCCTTGACCATACCCGTTCCCGGTGGCCGCGCAACCGCCTCCCTTCTTGAGGGATTTCCTCCTCCGCATTAGCCTGGGCGAGCTATGGAACCCGAACCGAAAGGCGAATCCGCCGCACACCGTCAACTGAAACGGGCCGCCCTGGCCTGGGCACAGCTTCAGGGATACACTGCCTGCGCCCAGGAAGTGAAGGTTCCGAATTCGAATTACCGGGCGGATGTCGCGGGCTATCGGCCCGCGCGCCAGCGGAAGAACGCGCCGCCGGTGATCGGCGAGACGGCCCTCTTCGAATGCAAGCAGGCACGTTCCGATTTTCTCTGTGACAGCCACCCCGAGCAGGAATCGCAGGCCCGCCTGAAGACCTGCCGTTCGCGCCTCACCAAACTGGAATCACTCCTCGCCGTCCATCACCCGCATCTTGGCAAAGGCGAATCGCTCTTCCCCGAATACGAAAGTCATGAGCTTGGCGCGGTCGCCCACACGGGATATCGAAAGTTGCTCGCCGAAATCCGCTCCCTGGAATCCCGTGTCTTCGGCAAGACGAAGTTCGACCGCATGGTGCGCTACGGCTGCGCGAACGCCTTCTACGTCGTCGTGGGCGAGGGAGTGCTCTCCGAGCACGAGGTTCCGCTCGGCTGGGGCCTGCTCCGACTCTCCGATGCGGAATCGGGAGCGCTGGAATTGCTCCGCAAGCCGGTGCACCGGGAAGCTTCCCCGACCGCACGCCTCGAACTGCTTCAACGCATCGGAAATGCCGCGACCCGCCTTTCGAATCGGCTCGGAGACCTTGATCCTGTTGCCCTCTCGAAGGCCCGACGGCGCGGACTTCCTTCTCCTGAAAAACCAAGGGCGGCCGGGGAATGAACCCCCGGCCGCCCCGGTTGTGAATGCGATCGGAAGGATGTCTTTCCGCTTATTCGGGGGCCGCGATGTGGTAGGCCGGTGACCCGTGTTCGTGGATGTCGAGGCCCTCGATTTCCTCTTCCTCGCTCACCCGGACACCCATGACGAGTTTCAGGAGGTAGAAAACGATGAAGGAGAAGACGAACGAGAACGCGCCGATCGAGAGGGTGCCGAGCAACTGCGTCCCCACGCTGTGGTCGGGATTGAAGGAGAAGATACCGACCGCCACCGTGCCGAAGACACCGCAGACACCATGCACGGAGATCGCTCCCACCGGATCGTCGATCTTGAGCTTGTCGAAGAAGACGATGGAGACAACCACGAGGGCACCCGCAATGAGACCAATCAGAATGGAACTCATTTCGCTCACCGTATCGGCCCCGGCCGTAATGCCGACAAGACCGGCAAGAACGCCGTTAAGAGCCATCGAGAGATCCGGCTTCTTGAGGAAAATCCAGGCCACCGCCGTGGAGCCAACCATCCCGGCACAGGCGGCGAGGGTGGTCGTGACGAAAACGAAGGACACCGCCTTCGGATCGGCGCTGAGGGCGGATCCACCATTGAATCCGAACCAGCCGAGCCAGAGAAGGAAGACGCCGATGGCTGCCAACGGCATGCTGTGACCGAGGATCGGCCTGATGCCGTCCTTCGTGTATTTGCCCTTGCGCGGGCCGAGAATCAGGACACAGGCGAGGGCGGCGAAGCCACCGAAGGCGTGGACAAGCGAGGAACCCGCGAAGTCGTAGAAGCCCTTGACCTCAAGCCAGCCCTTGCCCCACTTCCAGCTGCCCGTGATCGGATACGCGAAGCCCACCAGGATCACGACGAAAATCATGAAGGTCGAGAGCTTGACCCGCTCGGCGACCGCACCGGAAACGATCGTCGCCCCTGTGGCGGCGAACATGGCCTGGAAGATAAAGTCCGCCCACCAGGTGTAGGATCCGTAGGCTTCGGTGGTGAGGCTCGGATCATTTAGATCACCGCCGAACCATTTGCCCATCGCGAAATAGCCGTTCCACGGAAGCTCGGTGCCATTCGCGACCGCTTCGGCGTAATTTCCGGGATACATGGCATTGAAACCCCAGAAAGCGTAAAGGAGAATGCCCGCGCAGACGATCCAGAGATTCTTGAAGAGAATGTTCACCGTGTTCTTGGACTGGGTGAGACCCGTCTCGACCGTGGAGAAACCGAGGTGCATGATAAAGACGAGGGCGGCCGCGATACAGATCCAGAGGTTGTTTACCGCGAAGGTGCCGTAGCCCGGAGTCGCGGTATAGGCCTCGTCCGAGTAGGCGCTGGTGGCGACGGCCTCTTCTGCTGCGGCAGGCGCGTCGGGTGCCGCGTCCTGCGCGAACAGGAGCGAGTCTCCGCCAAGAATGGCGAAGGCAAATACGAAGGCGGCTGCCCCCATCATTAGCCTTGTGATCAGTTTCCGGTTGTTCATGGATTCTTCGTGTTAGGAGTTGGGTTCGTTGGTGGTTCGTGATTTCAGTTACAGGAGTCTAGCGATGCCCATCGATTGACGGACAGCGCGCTCCCTCACGAAGCAATGAACGTGCCAAGTTTATTGCGAAGATCGTATCCACTCTCCCATCTCCCTCGGCCGTCCCCGTCCGGCGAAGCGCCCGACTGACAGGGCCTGCCTCTCTCTTCCCCCCGTTGACCCTTGCCTCCCCCTCAGGCTCGCGGATGCGCCCGGTCGTATACCGTCTTCATCCGCTCCGTGCTCACATGCGTGTAGATCTGCGTCGTCGAGAGGCTGGCATGCCCGAGCAGCGCCTGCACGCTCCGGAGATCGGCCCCGTTGTCGAGAAGGTGGGTCGCGAAACTATGCCGCAGCTTGTGCGGGCTGACGTTGATCGGGATCTCCGAGCGCGCGAGGTATTTCTGAATGATGTCGGCCACGGCGCGCACCGTGATCCGTTTGCGGAGCTTGCTCAGGAAGAGCGGACCCAAGGTCACCTTCGCCTCCCCGCGATAACGCTCCAAAGCCGCCATGGCGTGCGAGCCGAGCGGACAGAGCCGTTCCTTCCCGCCCTTCCCGAGGACACGGATCGTCTCGTTGTAGAAATCGAAATGCGCCACGTCCATTCCGGCCAGTTCGTGGAGACGGACGCCCGTGCTGTAGAAGACCTCCATGACGGCCGCATCCCGCGCCGCCGTCCACGCCGCGGCCTGCTTCGGCTGCTCGATCTTGAAGGGAAGTTCGAGCAGTTCCTCCATCTGCTTCAAGGTCAGCACCACCGGCAGCTTCTTCTCCAGCTTCGGCAAAAGGACATCAAGCAGGGGGTTCCTCGCCACCCCCCGCCTCAACACGAGGAATTTGTAGAAACTGCGCAGGGCCGCGAACTCGAGCCGGATCGTCGCGCGGGCCATCGGCTTCTTCATGCAGCGGAAGAGATAGCCGCGGAAATCATCGGCCACGCACTCGCCCCAGCCGGGAAAAGCCGTCATCCCGCGCTTGAAGGCGAGAAGCGCCCGCTCGTAGTTCGCCAGCGTGCGGGGCGAGACGTTCTTCTCCACGGAGAGGAACTCCATGAAGGCCTCGATGTCCTCGTCCACCGCCACCGGTGGGGCCTCAGTCATGGGCCTCGGGGCAATACGCCAGCATCACATCGTCATCCCCGGCAAGCTCCGCCGGATCGCGGCGCAAGGCGGGCATCTGCACAAACTTCGGCGAGACCAGCGGTGCTTTCTCGTCGCCCCCACGCACCAGTGACAGCGCGTAGATCGTCCCCGGCTCCCGCACGGTGAGGAATTTCCAGGCCCGCGCTTCCCGCAACGGCAGCAGCGTTTCCTCCTCGCCCCGCGCATTCTCGACCCTCAGGAAACACGGCCCGCAATCCCCCAGCCACCAGCTCGCGAAAAGCTTCGTCGCATCGCGCACCAAAACATCCAGGGTCGGCTTGGCGTCGAATTTGGGCTCGGTGGGGAGGGCGCGGGCGTTCATGGCAGGAGAATACTATACACCTTGATACTCAGGTTTTATAAAATATTTACCCTTTAAGTGAATTTTTGAAAACTTTCGGCGTTACGGCGCGCTTCTTCGGGCGCGAAC
>JAHEDC010000367.1 GCA_024641425.1 Verrucomicrobiales bacterium
AGATTCGAATTTTGGATTAATTAGCTTGTCTCGATGACCTTAGAGAACAATCCGCAGCTCAAAACTGAATTGGTGTGACGGTTTCGTCACTTGTTTCGAGGGCGCGCTCAGCCATCGAGTTTCGAACGGTTCCCCTTGTGGCGGATGTCCTGGGCGGAGGCTACGAAGACGGCCTCCTCGCCGATATTCTTGGCGTGGTCGCCGACCCGTTCGAGGAAACGGACGATGAAAACGAGGTCAAGATAGACGCGGATGTTCGGGGTATCCTCTTCCATGCGTTTGGTCAGGGCCTTGACCAGGCGTTTGTGCGCGGTGTCGAGTTCGTCGTCGCGATCGCGGATGCCAAGGGCGAGCGAAACGTCCTTCTCCGCAAAGGCGGTGATGCTGTCGTGGAGCAGGGAAGCCGCGAGCTGGTGGATCGGCTCGACAAGGCGCACTTCCGGGACTTCGTCACTCTTGCTGATCTTGCGCGCCCGCTTCGCGATGCTGACCGCCTGGTCGGCAACCCGTTCGAGGTTGCTCGCGACCTTCATGATGGAAACGAGGGAGCGGAGGTCCGAGGCGACCGGTTGATAGAGCATCATCGTTTGCATCCCCTCCTTGTCGATTTTCATCTCGAGGTGATCGATCTCCTCGTCGTCGGCGATGACTTGAGCGCAAAAATCCGGGTTGCGCTCGAGGAGACCGCGCATGGCAAGATCAATGTTGTGACGCGTCCGGTTGGCCATGGCGAGAAGATCCTCGCGAGTCGTGTTGAGGGCTTTCTGGAAATTGGTCAGGATATGATGGGAGTCGTTGGGCATGGCGGCGAAGGTTTCAGTTTCAGGTGTGCGGTTTTCAGGGAGGGCGGCGGGCGGGGGAATCAACCGTAGCGCCCTTCGATATACATCGCGGTCTGTTCCTCCTTGGGATTGAAGAAGAGATCGGCAGTGGGGGAGTGTTCGATGATTTCTCCAAGATACATGTAAATGCATTCATCGCTGGCCCGTTTTGCCTGTCCCATGTTGTGGGTCACCATGACAATGGTGAAGCGTTCCTTGAGGCCGGTGATGAGTTCCTCGATACGCTCGATGCCGTCCGCGTCGAGGGCGGAGCAGGGCTCGTCCATGAGGATGACCCGGGGCTTGAGCGGAAGAAGGCGGGCGATACAGAGCTTCTGTTGCTGCTCGAGGGTGAGTTCGGTGGCCTTGGATTTGAGCTTGTCCTTCGTGGCATCCCAAAGTTCGACTTCGCGGAGGGCGGCTTCGACCTGGGAGTCGAGTTCGGTGCGGGTAATCTCGTGTTTTTCGGCGTGAGTGCGGAGTCCGAAGACGACGTTCTCGTAAATGGAGATCGGCAGCGGATTGGGCCGCTGGAACACCATGCCGACGTTTCGGCGGAGTGAGGCGACGGAGACGTCCTCGTCGAGGATGTTCTTGCCAAGGATGGTGATGTCCCCCGTGGTCTTGACGTTGCCGTAGCGCTCATTGATACGGTTGAACGAGCGCAGGAGCGTCGTTTTTCCGCAACCGGAGGGGCCGATGAGGGAGGTGATGATACCGGGCTTAATCCTGACGCTGATATTGTGAAGGGCCTGGAAGGTTCCATACCAGAGGCTGAAGTTCTGAACTCGGATGCTCAGTTCAGGCACTTTTCCAGGCGAGTTGGGGCTCGGGTTCTCGATGGAGCGGGAAGAGGAAGCGGTCATGGCAATGCAAAAGGGGATGAAAGAAGGAGCGCGGACTAGCCGAAATCGCCGTTGAGATAGCGCTCGGTGATCTCCTTTTCGGGATTCTCGAACATCTTCGCGGTGGGGCCGCATTCGACGAGTTGCGAGGCATTGATAAAGGCGACCTGGTCGGCCATGCGGCGGGCCTGCTGGGTAAGATTGGTCACCAGCACAATGGTCATCTTTTCCTTCAATCCCATGAGCACGTCCTCGATTTTCATCGTCGTGACGGGATCGATGGCGATGGAGAACTCGTCGAGGCAGAGGATTTCGGGTTCGAGGGAAAGGGCGCGGGCGAGCGTAAGACGCTGCTGCTGCCCCCCCGAGAGCTTGGTGCCCAGGAGGTCGAGGCGGTCCTTCACCTCGTCCCAGAGGACAGACTGGGTGAGGCAACGCTCGACGATGATGTCGAGTTCGGCCTTGTCATGGATGCCCATGCGCCGTGGAGCGTAGGCGACGTTCTCGTAAACGGTCATCGGGAGGCCGACCGGGAGGGGAAAGACCATGCCGATCCGACGGCGGAGGGCGTATACGTTGCGCATTTCCGCGACGTTCTCGCCGTTGATGAGCACCTGCCCCGTAACCTTTGCGGAGTCGATCAGGTCGATGGTGCGGTTGATGGTTTTGAGCAGGGTGGTCTTTCCGCTATTGGCGGGTCCGACGATGCCAATGATGGAGTTCTTCTCGATGTTGAGGTAGATCTCATCGAGGGCGGTCTTGCCGGCGTAGGTGACGGAAAGGTCGCGGAATTCGAGGTGACTGGGCATGAGGGCGAGGGGAAAAGGGTCGAGGCTGGATTACCACTTCTTGCGCTTGCGGAGATACATGCGCAAGGCGACGGCGAGGCTGTTGACCATGAGGATCATGACAAGGAGGACGAGGGCGCTGCCGAATTTCATCTCCGTCGGCATGTTGGGGACGTCGCGTGATATCGTGTTGAGGTGCATGGCCATGGCCATGAAATCGTCCTGTAGAAGGTAGGGGGCGAAGCGGGGGTAGTCGGCGATGGATTTCCAACCAACCGCTCCCGTGAGCATGATCGGGGCGGTCTCGCCGGCGGCGCGGGCGACGACAAGGATGACTCCGGTGAGGATGCCGCTGATGGAGTTCGGGAGGACGATGGTGCGGATGGTCTGCCACTTGGAGGCCCCGAGATTCCAGCAGGCCTCGCGAAAGTTCTTTGGAACGGCGGCGAGGGCCTCCCGCGTGGAGGTAATAATGAGGGGTAGGGTCATGACCGCAAGCGTCATGGCGGCGGCGAGCATGCTTTTGCCCATGTGCATGGCCACGACGAAGGCTCCGAGACCAAAGAGGGCATGGACGATGCTGGGAACACCGGCCAGGCTGGTAACCGCGATCATGATGGCGCGGGTGACCTTATTGTCCGGTGCATATTCGTTGATGTAGATGCCGGCGAGAATGCCGACGGGAGCGACGATCATCAGGCAGACGAGAGTAAGGTAGAATGTGCCGATTAGTGGGCCCCAGATTCCGCCTTCCGCGCCGCCCGCCCGGGGATTCTCCCAAAGGAAGGACAGGGAGATGGCCGGCCAGCCCTTGACGAAGATGAGGCCGATGATCCAGAGCATGGGGACGACGAGGGCGATGGCCATGCCAAGGGTCAGCCAATGGACGATTTTGGCGCGGAATTCCTTGCGGTGCTCGACCGAACTGGGAGCGAAGGGATTTGAAAGCGAGGAAGGTTGGGACATCGGGTGCTCTAAGTTGTGGGGAAAGGGATCAGGCGTTGGCTTTGCCCTTGGCGCCCTTGATGATGAAATCCGCGATGAGATTGATCGAACAGGTGATGATGAGGAGAAGGATGCCAATGAGGAACAGCGCTTGGTAATGGGCACCGCCGGAGGGAGCCTCGCCCATCTCGGAAGCGATGGTGGCGGTCAGGGTCTTGATGGGATCGACTAATGAGTGGGGGATCTGGTTGGTATTGCCTGTCGCGAGAAGCACGGCCATGGTTTCACCGACGGCCCGGCCAATTCCGAGCATGCAGGCGGCGAGGAGGCCGTTCTTGGCGGCGGGAAAAAGAACGCGGTAGACCATTTCCCACTTGTTTGCCCCCAGGGCGAGGGCGGCTTCACGGTAGGAGTCGGGAACTGCGCGAAGGGCGTCCTCCGAGATGGAGACGATGAGGGGAACACTCATGAGGGCAAGGATAATGCCCCCGTTGAGGAGGTTCGTGCCTAGTTCTGCCCCGGCGTATTTGATGAGAACGGGACTAATGATGGTGAGGCCAATGAATCCCCAGACGATGGAGGGGATGGCGGCCAGAATCTCGATGGCGACCTTCAGCCATTCCTTGGAGCGGCCTCCGGCGAACTCGCTGATGTAAACGGCCGCCCCCAGACCAAGGGGAACGGCGAGGAGCATGGAGAGGATGGCGACGGCAAAGTTGCCGGCGATAAGGGCAAGGGCACCGTAGTGGGCGGTATTGCCTGCGGAGGGATTTGGTCGCCAGTTGGTGGATCCGAAAAACTCAGCCCAATTGAGTTTTGGAATGATGGGCCAAGCTTCGCGGACGATAAAGAAGAATATAGCACCGACGCAGAAGATCGAGCTCCACCCGCAGGTGCGGATCAGCCATTCGATGGGTTTCTCAAAAGTGTCGGCGGCTCCTCCGAGGACTTTCTTGAAGCGACCGCTAGGGGAGGATTTTGCCATGGCAGAGAGAGGGGATTCGAGAGGGTTTTTGAGGGATTAAGGAGGACGCGCGCTCCCGCTGAAGAGAGCGCGCGTCCGGGAGTGGAGTTAGTTTAGCGGAACGGCGCCTACTTTGGCGACGATCTTCTGACCCTCGGGGCCGAGAACCCAATCGATGAAGTTCTTCGTCTCACCGGTCGGCTCGCCGATGGTGTAGAAGTAGAGCTTCCGGGAGAGGGGATACTTCCCCGAGCGCGCGTCATCGGCGGAAGGCGTGACGGCCGGTTCGCCGGTCTTCGCGGAGATCGCCAGCCAATGGACTCCATCGGTCTTAAAAGCCATGCCATCGTAGGCGAGAGCGTTCTTGGTGGTGCCGAGCGTGTCGATGACCGCCTGCGAACTGTTCATTTCGGAGATGCCGTTCCGGAATTCGACGCCCTTACCGCAAACGGCCTCCTTGAAGTATTCCCCGGTGCCCGAGTTGCTCTCGCGACCGAGAACGAGGATGTCGCCGGTCATGCCACCGCCAAGGGCATCCCACGTGGTGGTGGTTCCTCCGGCCGCATAGATATCCTTCAGCTGCTCAATCGAGATTTCCTTCTGCGGATTGTCGATGTGGGTGAAGACAGCGAGGGCGTCAATGCCGACTGCAATCTCTTTCACTTCCTTGCCGTATTTTTCCTTCACCTTCGCTTTTTCCTCATCCTTCATTGGGCGGCTGGCATTGGCGATGTCGATCCGTCCTTCGATCAGTTCGTTGATGCCGACCCCGGAGCCGCCGCCGCTGACGGTGACGTTGGCCTTGTTGTTGACCTTGGCGTAAGCCTCGGCCCATGCGGTCACGACGGGCATCAGTGTCGTCGAGCCTGCGGTCTGGATGGTGGTTTTGTCACCTCCGCGCTGGCCGCAAGAAGTGAAGGCGAGGGCGCCGAGGCCTGCGAGGGAAATGGTGCGTATGACGTGTTTCATTTTTCTTTTATAGGTTTTAGGATCAGGTGACAGATTTGTCACTTTTCGATCTCTAAGCCGTCGCCATGGATATCGTCTAAAACTCCTGTGTGACGGTTCCGTAACATTTGCCATCCTGATGGGGCGTGGAGATCCGTGCCAAATCTGAAATGTGACGATTTCGTCACATTGGGTCGAACATGGAGGTTCGATTGCGGCGCGACCTGCGAAGGTGAAGGCTCAGCGGTTGAAAATACCCTGCCTGTTGCTCCGCTGCTTGGTTTCGTTCCGGTGAGTGGTGGCTACACCTTGGGAAAAGAGGGAAGGGAGCGCGCGCGTGGCCGACAGATCGCGGAGAAGGATTCGCTGGGCCCTTGGGAATGGGGTGTGTCGATCACCGATCCCGCGCGTCGAAGGCAAGCATTGGAGTCGGTCGCCCGCGCGAACCGAGAGCAGGACAGGTCGCCGGCGATGGCGCGCATCCGGCAATCGGACGCACTGTCCGTTGAGCTTAAACGGGGACTGCTGGACGCCGATTGAGGGGTGCTGCGTCTGCAATCGAAAGAGGGCTGTCCGCGAGGCGCCTTCGGAAAGGCGGGATCTCGCGAACAGCCCGCGCTGGGAATGGGAGTTGTTCCTCTTTTAGGCCGCGCGTGGATGGGGGCGGGGCATGGGAACCGGGGATTCAAGGCGCTCGAAGTGGCGCTTCATTTTGGCAAGCGCGCAGTTCTGCAACTGGCGAACGCGTTCGCGGGTCACGCCGAGAAGTCCACTGACTTCTTCGAGGGTGAGCGGATCGCTGCCGTCGAGACCGAAGCGTTTGATGATGACAAGGCGGTCCCGTTCCTCCAGTTTCGAAACAATCCGCTGGAGATGGCGCAGCTGGCTGTTTTCCTGGGCGACAATGTCCGGAAGGGTAACGGCGTCGTCCGCGATCCTGTCCGCGTAAGTCTGCTCTCCTTCGTCCGGTCCGACGCTGGCGTCAATGGAAACCGAAGCATGGGGAAGGGTCTGGTAGTCGCGGACTTTCCGCCAGTCGAGTTGCATTTCGTTGGCCAGCTCCGAGCACGTGGGCTCGCGCCCGGTGTCGTCGGTCATTTCGGCGCGCTTGCGTTCCAGAAGTGCATGGGACTGAATGACATGGACGGGGAGGCGGATCGTTCGGCCTTTGTTGGAGAGGGCGCGTTTGATCTCCTGACGAATCCACCAAGCTCCGTAGGTGCTGAACTTGGCGCCGCGGTCCGGTTCGAAACGCTCCACGGCGCTGATAAGGCCAATATTTCCCTCGGCGATGAGGTCGGGCATGGAGAGTCCGAGGTTCGCGTAACCGCGGGCGATACGGACGACGAGGCGGAGATTGGCAAGGATCATCTGCTCCCGTGCCTCGGCGTCGCCTTTCCGGATACGCACGGCGAGTTCCTTTTCCTGAGCGCGGGTCAGGAGAGGGGTTTTCGCGATCTCCTCAAGGTAAAGCTTGAGG
>JAHEDC010000368.1 GCA_024641425.1 Verrucomicrobiales bacterium
TTATGGGAATCCCCAATGGACGGCAGCATGGAATCCGGTGAGACCCCGGAACAGTCGCGCTGCTGTATCTGGTTACGAATTCCCACAGGCCAATCCGGGTGCTTTCGGGCGCCTGGGTGAAGGCGGGAATGAGATTTGAAGCCAGGAGTCAGAATACTTGCCCCGTCCGTTCCCGTTCGCGGCCTTCCCCGGAAGGCGCGCAACAGAACCTTCCCGCGAAAAGGAAGGAATGGGAGATCACGGAACCGCCGCGGTCTCTTCGCAGAACCACCAACCCAACGAAGAGAAATGACCAAGACAACGCTCCGCGCGTTGCCCGCGGTGCTGGCCTTGGCCGGACTGGCGGGCGGCGCATTTTCCGGTCGCGCCGACGCGGCGGTGATCACGTTCGAAGACCTCCCGCTCGCGCCGGAGTCGGCGGAGGATGGCTCGGGGCTCGCGCCTTACGGCACGGGCATGGTTTTCGGGACGACGGAGAATTTCAACCGCTTCACGAGCGGCGGACAGGTGTTCGAGAACCGCTATATCCCGGCGTTTGCGACGTGGAGTCGGTGGGCGTATTCGAACCGGACGGACACGATGACGCCGGGTTTTATGAATGACCTGAGCGCCTTCGCGGGCGGGGGAGCGGGCGGGTCGGCGAACTTCGGGGTCAGCTTCAATGAGGTGAACGCGCTGGAACTCGCGCCCGGCTTCCGCGCGCCGGTATCGGTGATGGTGACGAATGTGACGTATCCGGCGCTGGCGATGCGGGACGGGGACGGCTTCTCGAAGAAGTTCGGCGGGCCGACCGGAACCGATCCGGATTTCCTGCTTCTGGAGATCATCGGGTTCGACGCGGGGGCGGGGGAGATCGGCCGGGTGCCGGTCTATCTGGCCGATTACCGGACGATGCCGTTCATTCTCGACGACTGGCTGGAGGTGGATCTCACGTCGCTGGGGACGGACGTGCGCACGCTGGAATTCCGGCTGAGTTCGTCGGACAACGGGATGTTCGGGATCAATACGCCGACGTATTTCGCGATCGATAACCTGACGCTGGTGCCGGAGCCGGGAGCGGGGATTCTGCTGCTGCTAGGCGCTGTCGGAACATTGGGAAGGAGGCGGAAGTGAGGGGCGTTGTCGCGAGTCTGCTGGCAAGTGCTGGCTTGGTAACGGCGGGGCCGTTCGCGCCCGCGCCCGAGGAAGCGGGAACGACGGCGGTGTTCTGCGAGGATACGCGGATCATGGGCTGGGCGACGGGCGTGGCGGCGCTCGAACGCGGGCCGGTGGACATCGCGGTGCCGGCGGGCGCGAAGGCCTCGCATGGCGTGGCGGCCGATGCGTTGGGCGCGGCGACCGAGGACGTGTTCGACGTGGTGAGCCTGGGCGACGGGGGGCGGATTACGCTGACGTTCGCGCAGCCGATCACGGATCATCCCGGAGCGGATTTCGCGGTTTTCGAGAATGGCTTTGAGGACGGCTTCATCGAGCTGGGTTTCGTCGAGGTCAGCTCGGATGGCGTGCAATTCTTCCGCTTCGCCGCCGAATCGCTGACGCCGGTGTCGCCGCAGGTCGGGGGCTTCGGCTATCTGGAACCGACGGATGTCCACAATCTGGCGGGCAAGTACCGGGCCGGGTTCGGGGTGCCGTTTGATCTGTCGGAACTCGCGGGAACGCCGGGACTCGATGTCGGGGCGGTGACGCACGTGCGGATCGTCGATGTGATCGGCACGACCGGTGCGGCGGGATCGCGGGATGCGCGCGGGCGGCTCATCAATGACCCGTATCCGACGAATTTCACGACCGGGGGCTTTGACCTGGATGGCGTGGCGGTGCTGGGGCCGGAGCCGATGACCTACGCGGACTGGGTGGCCGTCCATTTCGAGGCGGCGGATCTCGGGCTTTCCGGAACGGGGCTCGATCCCGATCACGACGGGTGGACGAATCTGGAGGAATGCGCGTTCGGCGGTGATCCGTGGCGGGCGGAGGGACGCTCGGCGCTTTCCGTGGTCGCCGGGACTTTGTTGAAGGTCCGTTTTCCGCGCGTGCCGTGGCAGGTCGATCTTACGTATGCCGTGGAGTTTTCGACGGATCTCGGAACGTGGACGGAAGTCGCGCGGGGCTTGGGAGGGGCGGCGGTCATCGCGACGGCGGGGGGAGTCACGGTCGCGGACGGGACGATGGTCGAGGTCTCCACGTCGAGTCCGGCGTGGCGTTATGGCCGCGTTAGGATCATCCGGAATCCATGAGGAACGGAGAGCCAACGCGGGGATTCACGCTGGTCGAACTGCTGCTCGTGGTCACGATCATCGGGGTGCTGGTCGCGGTGGCGGTGCCGGTGAATCGTGGCTTGAAGGCGCGAGGCGCGGTGAGTGTTTCCAGCGCGAACCTGCGGAGTCTGGTCGGGGCGAACTGGGCCTATGCGGCGGACAACGGGGGACGTTTCTGTCCGGCGCAGAGCCGGAACAATCGGGTGCGCTGGCATGGGGCGCGGGGTTCGCGGAAGGAGAAGTTCGATCCGACGAAAGGCTTCCTTTCGCCCTATCTCGGCGAGAGTCGGCGGGTCGGCGTTTGTCCGGTTTTAAGAACACTCTTGAGCGAAGGGGGGGAGACCTTTGAAGACGGCACCGGTGGTTACGGCTACAATGCGGCCTATATCGGTGGCACGCCCGAGGATCCTTACCAGGCTAGTTTGACCTCGGGTGTTCCGAATCCGCTGCGCACGGTCATGTTCGCCTCGACGGCGCTGGCGCGGGAGGATTCGCTCCAGGAATATCCTTACGCCGAGCCCTACCAGTGGGTGGATCCGAACTGGAATCTGGCGGGGCCACTCCAGCCGAGCGTGCATTTCCGCTTCGGCGGCAAGGCGCTCGTCGGTTGGGCGGACGGGCATGTGACCCTGGAGGAGCCGAGCCGCCTGGACGGGCCGAATCATTACGGCGGCGACAACGCGGAACAACATCTCGGCTGGTTCGGGCCGGAAGACGAGAACGGATACTGGAATCCGCGCCGGAAGTAGAAATCGGCTATTGAGGAATAGCGCGAGAATAAGAGGGGTCACTCGAGCAGGCGGCGCCATGCGCCACGCACCCCGCGTCTCCGGAGGCGGAACCCCTTCAAGGTTCATGCCCGGCCTGATCGGACCTAGGGTTCAGGGAACCCTGGGCTGATGTCGGAATCCCGTTGAGATTCGGCTACGGGAAAACGCCAAGGGCGTTCCTTCACAAGCCCAAGGCAACTCGTGTCCCGCAACCCTGCTGTGGGACGCAATGCCTTTGGCATAGAAGCACCACCAGCGGCCCGCTACGACCCCAGCGTCTCCATCCGGAGCAGAACCGGCTTCTCGAGGGTGCAATCGAAGGCTTCGATCTCATCGACGGCGGCACGCATGTTGCCGAAGGCGGCGTCATGGATGGTGAGGACGAGGTGGGCGGTGCCGCTGGACTGCGTGTCACCTTCCTCGGGATCGGGCTGGATCACGGAGAGGATGCCGATGTTACGCTTGGCAAGGAGTGTGGCGATGCGTGCGAGGGTTCCCGGGGTATCGGCGACGCGGAGGCGGAGGTAGTATTGGGAGACGGTATCCTCGATCGGCTTTGCCTTGCCAGTGTCTCCGTGGGGAATGAAGCCGTTGGAGCCGAGTTCATTGCTGAGGTTCTCGGCCGCGTCCGCGAGGTCGGCGATCACGGAGCTGGAAGTCGCGTCCTGGCCCGCGCCGCTTCCGTAGAAGAGCGTTTCCCCAACGACATCACCATGGACCGCGACGGCGTTGAAGACGCCGCTGACGGAGGCGAGGATGTGCTTTTTCGGGATGAGGGTGGCCTGGACGCGCGCCTCGACCAGACCGCCTCCGTCCTGGCGGATGACGCCGAGGAGCTTGATCTCATAGCCGAGCCTGCGCGCGAATCCGACATCGGTGAGGGAAATGTTCTCGATACCGGTGACGGTTACTTCCGCCGGGCGGAGCCAGTGCCCGTAGGAAAGCCAGGCGAGGATGATCGCTTTGTGGCCGGCGTCCCAGCCGTTGATGTCGAGCGTCGGGTCAGCTTCGGCGTAACCGAGCGCGGTGGCTTCGGCGAGGGCATCCTCGAACGAGAGCCCGAGGGTGGTCATGCGGGTGAGGATGTAATTGCTGGTGCCGTTGATGATGCCGTAGATGGCATTGATGTGGTTGCCGACCAGGGCCTCGCGAACGGCCTTGATGATGGGGATGCCGCCGGCGACCGCGGCTTCGAGGTAGAGGGGCTTGTTCTGTTGTTCGGCGAGTTGGATGAGTTCCTTTCCGTGCTCGGCGAGGAGGGCCTTGTTGCCGGTGACCACCGCCTTTCCGGCCTTGAGGGCCGCCGTCACGAGGGCCCGGGCTTCCTCGACGCCGCCGATGAGTTCGACGATGATATCGAGCGACGGGTCTTCCACGAGGTCCTGCCAACGGGTGGTGAGCATTTCCGCGGGAACCGCAACGTCACGGGCACGGGCGAGGTCGCGGACAGCGATACGCCGGACTTCAAGGTGGGCCCCGGTGCGCTCGGTAAGGAGTTGGCGGTTCTTTTCAAGATTCTTGTAGACCCCGGCGCCGACGTTGCCGAGTCCGGCAAGGCCGATACGAAGAGTGGTGCGTTCTGCTGCCATGGAATGTAATGCGTGTGAAAACTCCGCCCGTGCGGTAAGGCGGGGATTTTCGCAGGGAACGCGGAGAAGCGCAAATGATTGGTGCTCGATCAGGTGTTGCGGGGATCGGGGCGATGCGTTTAGAGTCGCTCCATGTCTACCGGTCTGCTTCTCGATGCCCTTTTCAAGAAACACGAGACGGGTGCCGGCCATCCCGAACGGGTGGCGCGCTACGAGGCGATTTCGCGGGTGCTTTCCGAGAGGGGCATTGTCGGGAAAGCGAGGAAACTCGCCCCGCGCGTGGCGACCGAAGACGAAGTGACGCTGTGTCACACGCCGGGGTATCTTGCGCTGGTGAAGAGGGAAATCGGCGAGGGAACCCATCTCCTCAGCACGGGGGATACCATGGTCTGTGGCGAGTCCTTCGACGTGGCGCTGAATGCGACGGGCGGGTTGCTGAATGCGGTCGACGCGGCCATTGAAGGAACAGTCAACAACGCGTTCTGCGCGGTGCGGCCGCCCGGTCACCATGCGACGGCGGATCGCGGGATGGGATTCTGCATTTTCAATTCGGTGGCCATCGCGGCGCGGTACGCCCAGCGCAGGCATGGGTTGGAACGGGTCGCGATTATCGATTGGGATGTGCACCACGGGAACGGGACGCAGGACATCTTTTATGAGGACGGGAGCGTTTTCTACTTCAGCACCCACCAGTCGCCTCTCTATCCCGGCACCGGCCATCCTGGCGAAACCGGCGTCGGCGCAGGGAAGGGGATGACGCTGAACGCGCCCTTTCCGGCGGGAGCGGGCATGGCGGAGATCGGCGGGGTGTTCCGCGAGCGCTTTGTCCCCGCCATGGAGTCATTCAAGCCCGAACTGGTTCTGATCTCGGCGGGATTTGATTCGCGCATAGACGATCCGCTGGGCGACTTCCGACTGACCGACGCGGATTTCGCCGAGTTGACGCGGATTCTCCTGAAGGTGGCGGAGCGGCACGCCGAGGGCCGCCTGGTCTCGGTGCTGGAGGGCGGATACAACGTCGAGGGACTCGCACTCGCGGTGGCCTCGCATGTGGACGCGCTGATGGGAGGTTGAAGCCGGGCTGGAATCGACTAGGGTCGGGGCTATGAGTGAAGTCCCCGACATTGAAAATCCTGCGGAAGAGTCCCTGAAAACGCTGCCCGTGCTGGCCTTCGAGGAGGCGCGCGTCTTGGGTAGCCTGATGGAGAAGGCGGTGACGACGCCCGAGTATTACCCGCTGACCTTCAATGCCCTTGTCGCGGCCTGCAATCAGAAAACCAACCGCCAGCCGGTATCGGATCTCGGCGACGACACGGTGGACCTCGGGCTCGACGGCTTGCGCGACAAGCGTCTGGCCGCGTTGATCTCGGTGGCGGGTTCGCGGGTGCCCAAGTACAAGCACACGGTCGACCAGGTTTTTCCCGATCTCGGCAAGGCGGGTTTCGCGCTCTTGTGCGTTCTCCTGCTGCGCGGTCCGCAGACCCTTGGCGAACTGCGGACGCGCACGGAACGGATGTTCGCCTTCGATTCGCTGGAGGACACGCAGGAGGCACTGGAAGCGCTCAAATCGTATTCGGGGGGCACGCTGGTGAAGGAGCTACCCGCTGGTGGTGGCCGTCGGGTGCCGACTTTCGCGCATTTGCTTTCCGGAGACGTCGAGGACGCGCCGACGGGCTTCGCGGTCGCTCCGATGGTGGATTCCCAACCGGGCTGGAAGGCGGAGATGGAAGCCAAGTACGAGGCGCTGCGATCGGAGATGGATGCGCTGAAGGCGGCATTCGAGAAGTTCCGGGAGCAGTTCTGAGTCTTCATCGCTCTTTACTTCCTTATCGTCCGGCCCGCGCGCCCTGCCGGATGATCGCTTTGATCCCCGGAGCGGAGCCGACGGCGGAACGGGGAGTCTGCGCTCCCGTGGTGAGCGGACGGAGTTGTGGAGAAGCAACGGAACGGGCGCACTTCTTGTCCATGCGGCCTGTGGCGCCCGGAGAGGGTGGCGGTGGAGGAAGGCGCGCGTCACGAACTTGGGCTCGGAGGCAAGGGCGCAGGCTGCGGGTCCGTGCTAAGAGCGGGAACGGGCGCGGGCTTCGAGGCGTTGGAGGGCCCAGCGGGCGGCTTCGGCGATGAGTTCGTCGGGGTCGAGGGCGGCGA
>JAHEDC010000369.1 GCA_024641425.1 Verrucomicrobiales bacterium
AAACGACGCGGTGAAACTGGCGGCGGCGCGGGCATTCGTGTCCGCGGAATCTCCGGCACGTTCGGGAATCGTCGACGCTCGTCGGGGCGCCCTCCGGATTGCGGGCGATCCGCCGCGGGGCCATGCTGTTTTTCTCCGCGCGTGCGCTGCCTGCCACCGCTTCGGCGATGACGGCCATACCGTCGGACCCGATCTCCGCACCGTCGCCGCCCACCCGCCGGAAAAACTCCTCGTCAATATCCTCGACCCCAATCTCGACATTCAACCCGGTTATCACGCCTATTCCTGCACCCTTCACGACGGCGAATCCCTCTTCGGCCTCATCGCCTCCGAAAACGCGACAAGCATCACCTTCCGATTTCCCGACGCCACGGAACGCCCGATTCTCCGACGCGACATCGCCACCCTCAAGAGCACGGGCGTCTCCCTGATGCCCGAAGGCCTGGAGGCAACCCTCACCGATCCGGAACTCGCGGACTTGATTGCCTTCCTGAAGTCCCCGTGAGGCCGCGCGGTGCGGCAAGGCAGGGCTGATTTTCCTTCCGTCGGGCCACACCCTCCCGTAATCTCGCCACGGATGCAGGATGCGACCCCGACTCCGCATGCTCGCCCTTCCTCGAAGACGATTCCCGTCATGCGCCGCCGTCATTTCCTTCTCAGCACCCTCGCCTCCGCCGTGGCCGCCGCGGCGCGCGCGGCCTCGGAAGGTCGCCCCCCGCGCATCCTTCTCCGTTCGTCCTGGCAGGTGGTGAACATCGGCGACATCGCGCACACCCCGGGCGTGCTCGCCCTTCTCGAAAGGCACGTGCCGGAGGCCGAGGTCGTGCTGTGGGCCTCGGGCGATCTCACGCCCGAAGTCGCGGCCATGGAACGCCGGCGTTTTCCCACGCTGAAGATTGTCAAGGGCAGCGTCGGCACGGACGGGAAGGCCTCGAACGCCGAACTCGGCGCGGCGGTCGCTTGGGCGGATTTCCTCCTGCATGGCTCGGGGCCATCGCTGGTCGCGGCCAAGGATGTGGCCGCCTTCGTGAAGCACACCGGGAAACCCTTCGGCGTTTACGGCATCACCCAGGGAACCTTTTTTCCCGCGGACGACAAGGAGCTGCTCGGGCGGGCCGCCTTCGTTTTCTTCCGGGATTCCGTCTCGCTCGAACAGGCGAAGGAGGACGGCGTGGCCTGTCCGGCCATGGACTTCGCCCCGGACGGTGCCTTCGCCTGCGATCTGCGGGACGACGCGAAGGCGGAGGTCTTTCTCAAGGCGAACGGATTGGAGGAAGGCCAATTCCTCTGCTGCCTCTCGCGACTTCGCTACACCCCGTATTGGCTCGTGAAGAAGGGAGTGGCCAGGGACGAAACGCGCCATGCGCGCAACCAGGCGATGAAGGAGCACGACCACCGCGCGCTCCGCGAGGCCATCATCGCCGTGACGCGCGAGACCGCGCTCAAGGTGCTGCTTTGTCCCGAGGACATGACGCAGATGGCCGTCGGCCGGGAGATGTTCTGGGAGAAACTCCCGGCTGACGTGCGGAAGCGCGTCGTCTGGCGCGAGGACTTCTGGCTCACCGACGAGGCATTGAGCACGTATACACGGAGCGCGGGACTCTTCGGCAGCGAGATGCACTCGCCGATCATGGCCGTCGGCAACGGGATCCCCGCTCTCGTCTGCCGCTTCGAGGAACAGACGAGCAAGGGCTTCATGTGGCACGACATCGGGCTCGGTGACTGGCTCTTCGATCTCGACCGCGAGGAAAACCACGCGCGCATCGTCCCCGCCGTCCTCGCGATGGCGAACGATCCCGACGGCGCTCGTGCGAAGGTGGAAGTGGCACGTGCGTATGTCGAAAAGCGGCAAGGTGAGACGATGGCGGTGGTAAAACGATCCGTTCCAGCATGAATAATACTCCCATAGTGACAATGCCATGATTCGAAGACTCTTAGCCGTATTGCCCTGCCTCCTTCTGTCCGCCCGAGGCGCGGATTTCCCCGAGCCCTACAACAGCGAGAAGGACAAGTCCGCCGAGCCGCCATCCGCTGCCGAAGCGGTGAAGATGTTCACCTTGCCCGACGGCTTCGAGGCGACGCTCTTCGCTTCCGAACCGGAGGTGCGGAATCCGATCGCCATGGCCTGGGATCATCGTGGACGGATGTGGGTGGCCGAGAATTTCACTTATGCCGAAAGCGGAAAGCGCTTCGACCTCGACCTTCGCGACCGCGTGCTCGTCTTCGAGGATGCGGATGGCGACGGCACGGCTGAGTCGCGGAAGGTCTTTACCGATGATCTGCAAATGCTCACCAGCGTGGAGGTCGGACGCGGCGGCCTCTGGGCGTTGTGTCCGCCGAACCTCCTCTTTATCCCGGATAAGAACGGCGACGATATTCCGGATGGCGAACCCGAAGTCAGACTCGATGGCTTCACCGTGGCGAAGGGAAATTACCACAACTTCGCCAATGGCCTGCGCTGGGGCCCGGACGGCTGGCTCTACGGGCGTTGCGGGCATTCGTGTCCGGGGCGACTGGGGCTACCGGGAACGCCCGACGCCGAGCGTATCCCGATCGAGGGAGGCATCTGGCGCTTCCATCCCGAGCGCGGGGTCGTCGAGGTGCTCACCCACGGGACGGTGAATCCCTGGGGCCACGACTGGGACGAACACGGCGAACTGTTTTTCATCAACACCGTGATCGGCCACCTCTGGCACGGTATTCCCGGCGCGCACTTCAAGGAGAGCGGCGGGAATGATCCGAATCCCGAGGTCTACGAGCGGCTCGACATGCACGCCGACCACTGGCATTTCGATACGACAGGTAATTGGACGGCCTCCCGTGATGGCAAGGCGAATGACTTCGGCGGCGGACACGCCCACATCGGCATGATGATCTACCAGGCCGAGCAGTGGCCGGAGGAATGGCGGGATCGGCTCTTCACCCTCAACCTGCATGGCCGCCGCACCAACGTGGAGCGGCTCGAGCGCGAAGGCGGCGGTTACGTCGGACAGCATCAGGGCGATCTCTTCCTCACCGCCGATCCCTGGTTTCGCGGGATCGACATCCAACAGGGCCCCGACGGTTCGGCCTATATTCTCGACTGGAGCGATACCGGCGAATGCCACGACCACAACGGCGTGCATCGGACGAGCGGTCGCATTTACCGCCTAAGTTATGGCGCGCCCGCCAAACCCGACCTGAGCGATCTCGCGAAGATAACTCCCGAGGCCGCGCGCCGCCTGCTGACGAACCCGAATGTCTGGTTTGATCGGCAGTTACGGCAGCGGGCGGATGAAAGCCTCGCACCGTTATTGAAGGAGATCCTTGAAGGCGAGACCGACACCGTCCTCCGGCTCCGTGCGCTTTGGACCCTCCACGCGATCGGTCAAACGACCCCCGAGTTATTGACGAAGTTACTCGACGCCAAGGACGAGCACCTTCGTGTCTGGGCCATCCGCCTCCTCACCGATGCCCAGTCCATCGATACCATTCTCGGCCCACGCGAGGAGGCAATGCCGGTGTCATTTCCCGAAATCGAACGCTTCATCACGATGGCGAAATCCGACGAATCGGGCCTGGTGCGACTTACCCTTGCCTCGACACTGCAACGGCTGCCCCTCCCGCAACGGGCCGAACTCGGTGCCGCCCTCGCTTCGCGGAACGAGGACGAGGGCGACCACAATCTTCCGTCTATGGTTTGGTACGGTCTGATTCCCCTCGCGGACACCGATCCCCTCGCGCTCGTCCACGTCGCCGAAACGTGCCACTGGCCCGACACCCTCCGCTGGATCTCGCGCAGTCTCGCCCTCCGTGGCGCCAAGTCCCCTGAAACGCTCGACGCCCTTCTCGCCCTTGGTGCGAAGTCGGACCCCGCAACGCAATCATCCCTCCTGCGCGGCCTGACCGAAGCCTACCAGGGCAAACGGAAAGTCCCGAAACCGACCGCCTGGAATGCCTTCATGGAAAGTTTGCCGGAAGATCCCGAACTGGTCCGGCTTGCCAGCCAACTCGGAAGTCTCTTCGGCGACGGGGACGCGCTGGCGGCGCTGCAGAAGACGGCCCAGGATCCCGAGGCCGCGCCCGCCGACCGCGTAGCCGCGTTGGAGAACCTCATCGCGCAACGCCCCGCCGACCTTCGCAAGCTCTGCGAGCAACTCCTCGACGCGGAATTCCTTCGCGCGACCGCCACGCGGGGATTGGCCATCTTCGAGGATCCCGCGCTGGGAGAAGTGCTCGCCACGCGCTACCCCGACTTCGCCCCTTCCGAGCGCCCGGTTCTCCTCGAGGTGCTGGTATCCCGCAAAGCCTGGACCGCCGCCTTGCTTGCCCGCATGAAGAACGGCACGATCCCACGCGCCGACCTCGCCGCCTTCCACGCCCGGCAGATCCGCGCCTTCGGTGACGCGGCCCTGGACGGACAGCTCGCCGAGGTCTGGGGCGAGATACGCGACTCGCCGGAGGGCAAACGCCAACTCGTCGAGGAATGGAAAACCAAACTCACTCCCGCCGCCCTTGCAACCGCCGACAAGGGACAAGGACGCATCCTCTTCGAAGCCGTCTGCAGCAGTTGTCACGTCCTCTACGGCAAGGGTGGAAAAATCGGACCCGACCTCACCGGTTCCGGCCGTTCCGACATCGGTTATCTCCTTGATAACATCGCCGACCCTTCCGCCATCGTCGGCGCCGAATATCGCATGCTCATTCTTACCCTGAAGGATGGCCGCGTCCTCACGGGAATCCCCGGCGGAGAATCCGGAGAAACCCTGACCTTGCGCCAGATCGCGGGCGAGATCACCCTTGAGAAAAGCGCGATCGCGAAGCGCGAAACCTCCCCGCTTTCCATGATGCCGGAAGGCATGCTCGTCTCTCTGCCCGCCGACCAGATCTGCGATCTCATCGCCTACCTCCAGCATCCCACGCAGGTGCCGCTACCGGATCCCGAAGAGAAAAGCCCCTGAGTCTCGCCCCTTCTCACCGTGAGCGTGGCGAAACCGATCAGGTCCCACAGAAGGTCCGCCGCACCCGTTCGTGGGGCAGCGGTGCAAGCTCTAGATCGCTGTATTCCGGATTCTCCGTATAAGGCGTGGCCAAGGCATCGACGAGGCGGTGGAAGGGCGCGAAGTCACCACCGAGGGCACCCTGGATCGCCTGCTCGATCCGGTGGTTGCGCGGGATCAGGATCGGATTCGCCGCACGCATGGCGTCGCGTTGTCCGACCGGATCGGCGACTTTTCGCCAGTCGGCGAGCCACGATTCCGCCGCGTCAGCCTTTGCGAATAAGGCGACGAGCGCCTCCGCATTTTCCCCGGCGGCGATGCGGGTCAGATGCCGGAAGAAGAGGGTGAAGTCGACCTCCTGCTCGGCCAGCGTCCGGAGCGTCGCTTCGATGAATTCCGCGCCGTCCTTGCCCGGCAGCCCGAGCTTCGCGCGGAAGCCGGCGAGGTAACGGGATTGAAATCGCCCGCCGAATCCCGAAAGCGCACCCTCGGCCAGGGCGATGGCCGCGTCCGCGTCCTCGGCGAGCAACGGCAGCAGCGTCTCGGCGAAGCGGGTCAGGTTCCACTGGCAAATCGTCGGTTGGTTCCCCCACGCGTAGCGGGCGTTCCGGTCGATGGCGCTGAAGACGCACTGCGGATGGAAATTGTCCATGAACGCGCAGGGACCGTAGTCGATCGTCTCTCCGGAGATGGCCACATTGTCGGTATTCATCACGCCGTGGATGAAGCCAAGCGCCAGCCATCGGGCGACGAGATCGGCCTGGGCCGCGATCACAGCCTCAAGCAGGGCGAGCGTCGGGCTCTCCGCCTGCGCGCACTCCGGATAATGCCGAGCGATGACGTGATCCGCCAGCGTGCGTAGCGCCTCCGTATCCTCGCGGGCGGCGAAATACTGGAAGGTGCCGACGCGGATGTGACTCGCCGCCACCCGCGTGAAAACCGCGCCGGGCAGCGGTGTCTCGCGATACACTTCCTCCCCCGTCGTCACGGCGGCAAGCGCGCGCGTGCTCGGCACCCCGAGGGCGGTCATCGCCTCACTCACCAGATACTCGCGCAGCACCGGCCCCAGTGCCGCCTTGCCGTCGCCCGCCCGCGAGAACACGGTCTGGCCCGAGCCCTTCAACTGGATATCCCGCCTCCGACCCTTCGCATCGACGACCTCCCCGAGCAGGATCGCCCGGCCATCGCCCAGTTGCGGCACCCAGCCTCCATACTGGTGTCCCGCATAAGCCTGTGCGATCGGTTCCGCCCCCTCCGGCACTACATTCCCCGCCCACACCGCCACCCCCTCCGGGGATGCCAACCACTCCACATCCACCCCCAACTCTTCCGCCAAGGCCGCATTCACCCGGATAAGACGAGGATTCGGCACCCGCGCGGGAGCCTGTCGGGAGTAGAAATGCTCAGGCAGCCGGGAGTACGAGTTGTCGAACGGGGTTCGCAGGGGCGTCATGGGTGGCTGCATTGCCGAGCTGAAAAATAGACGGGCATGGCGCGACAGTAGGCCGCACCGTGAGGCAGGGCAAGCAACGTCCCTGGAGTGGTCGTGCGGCGAATCGCGGGTCAAGTGCGTCCAGACCTCGGGGAAGCCCCCCCCCGCTGGGATGATCGGGAGACTCTGAAAGTCGCAATTCTTTTTGCCCGACGATCAGGAGGCGATCCACTGACCCGCGTGGTGCAACGGCGCGTCTCCCCGCCACGGGTGTGTCGGTGGTGGCCCGGGCGAAAACCCACGGAGCCGAACTCGCCACGCTCGACTAAGGGATCCCCGGAG
>JAHEDC010000029.1 GCA_024641425.1 Verrucomicrobiales bacterium
GCCGAGGCCGGAAATGATATTCGTCGCGGAGCCGGTGAGCGACTGGTGGACGATGCCGATGACCGGCTTCTTGCCCGTGCCGGTGTAGAATTCGGTCACGATCCCGATCGCCAGACCGGCAATGAGGCCGAGAATACTGGCCCAGAAGACGCCCATCGAAGTGTAGGCCTTCTCAATCCCGTCGAGGCCCGGCGCCGACCACTGAGCGGGGAGCATCCAGCGGATGAGGAAGAATGAGAAGAGAAGCAGAAGCCCGGCCGCGATGAATTCGCCGCGGTTCAACGCCTTCTGCGGGTCGCCGCCTTCCTTCACCCGCACAAAGAAGGTGCCGATGATGGAAACGACGATGCCGACGCCCGCGAGCAGGAGCGGCAGGAGGACGGCCCCAAGGCCGTTGAAAAGATCGCTGTCCTGGAAACCCTGGACGCCGATGAAGGTCGCGCCGAGCACCATCGTCCCGATGATCGAGCCCACGTAGCTTTCGAAAAGATCCGCGCCCATGCCCGCCACGTCGCCCACGTTGTCGCCCACATTGTCGGCGATCGTGGCCGGGTTCAGCGGGTGGTCTTCCGGAATTCCGGCCTCGACCTTGCCCACGAGATCCGCGCCCACGTCCGCCGCCTTCGTGTAAATGCCACCGCCCACGCGGGCGAAAAGGGCGATCGACGAGGCCCCGAACGAGAAGCCGGTCAGCACCGTCACCACCTTCGCCGCGTCCCAGCCCATCGAGCTATACATAATAAAGAGCGAGCCCAAGCCCAGAACGCCAAGTCCCACGACGCCCATACCCATCACGGAACCGCCGCTGAAGGCCACCAGCAGCGCCTTTTCCAGACCCGTCCGCGCGGCCTGCGTCGTGCGGACGTTCGCCTTCGTGGCCACTTTCATCCCGATGAAACCCGCCAGCGCCGAACAGAAGGCCCCGACGACAAAGGACAGCGCCACCAGCGGGTGCGAGCCTTCGCCCGTCGCCCCCTGGACGCCGAGCAGCACCGCCACAATGACCACAAAAACGGCGAGGATCTTGTATTCCGCACGAAGGAAGGCCATCGCCCCGTCCGTAATGTAGCCGGCGATTTTGGCCATTTTCTCCCCGCCGACCTCCTGTTTCGCGACCCATTGGCTGCGGATATAAGTGAAGATAAGGGCGACAAGTCCGGCAACCGGGATCAGATAGACAACCGTGTTCATAAGCAATCGTAGGGTTTCTGGAAAAGCGGAAACAGTAATCGCTTCCGCCTGATCGGCAAGCGCTTATCGCTCCTTTGTCGCGTATTCGTTACAAGGAGGCGCTCCGTCAGCATCCTCGCCTTCAAAGATTGATCGGAGAGCACCGCCGCACGGTGCCAATCCCGACATCGCCCTCGCGACGCCCCGTTCCCTTGAAACGAGGCTTATGGATGTCGGCAACGCCCCCGAGACCAGGAGTATCCCCCGAGAGCGCACAAGGCCAAAGCCACGACGGACGGTTCGGGAATCGGCGGCACGACCACTGACAGATTATCAAAGTATATCGGTTGGTTCTGGCCTAACGAGAGATCGCGGATATCCACATGGGTCGCATAGAAACTGCCGTCCAGGGTAGCCGCGGTCAGGGAAACAGGACTTCCTCCGAAGGGCGTCAACGTCGCCGAGATAGACCGGGTATTCAGGTTCATCGTCGCGAACACATTGTACCACAGTCCACCCTGGAGAGGCACCGAGGTGGTGGAACCGACGATGCTGAACGAATTGGGCACGGCGTTCTCGTTGCCATTGATGACGGCGATGAAGGGCGCGCGATTCCTTATCGCGTCGTCGATCTGAAAGGACCAGAGATCAATGGCCGCGAGCGACCCGTCGAGCAGGAAGTCGAAATTAACCTGCACTTCTGCCGGAAGAGCCTGCTGGGCGAATTCCTGCCGCAAATGGGGCCAGACGAAGGCCCCGCCGCCGTCGGTCAGATACACCGACTGGTTCCCCGCCGGATAGACGTTCGTGAAAGGGCTTCGAACCTGGGCATTCAGCACCACCGCAGATCCCGGCTCCGTCTCGACCAGATAGGGAGCCCCCGGCTCGGCCCCGGGAGCACCGGACTCCAGATCACCGTTGACGAGCAGTTGGGTTTGACCGGTCACCGCCGCGGCGGCGGCGCAGAAAGCGACGACGAATACAACGAAACGCGTCGAGCGGTTGGGATTCATGGCAGGAGACGGTGAGTTCAGCGTTAGGGAATTGTAGATTCCACGCCCGCCCATGGAAAGGGAATTCGTTTGCCCCACCGGACGCGCGGCAAATCGACCGGCGCTTGCTTCGCCGTCCGCGACCGCGGGAGCGGAACTCCCCGCTTGAAATTCCGCCGCGTCCCCACTAGCATGGCCGCCCTTTCCTCCGCGAAAGGGGCAACTCCCCATGATCATCCGTTCCATCTCCTACCCGCGCGCCGGGCTTATCGGCAATCCTTCCGACGGCTATTTCGGGAAGACGATTTCGTTCATCGTGAGGAACTTCCAAGCCGAAGTCCTTCTTTACGAATCGCCGGAACTGGAGATCCTCTCCGCCAAGCGGGATCACTCTCTCTTTGACGGGATCGCCCAGCTTGCCCAGGATGTGCGGCTTTTCGGCTACTACGGAGGCATCCGCCTCCTCAAGGCCACGATAAAATGCTTCTTCGATTACTGCGTCGAGAACCAGATCGAGCTGCACGACCGGAACTTCACGATCCGCTATAAAAGCAACATTCCTCCCCAGGTCGGCATGGCCGGATCAAGCGCCATCATCACCGCCTGCATGAGGGCGCTCATGACATTCTATGGAGTCACCATTCCCCAGCCGATCCTCCCCGGACTCGTCCTCGGAGTGGAGAACGAGGAACTGAAAATACCTGCCGGCCTCCAGGATCGGGTCATCCAGACCTACGAGGGTGTCGTCTACATGGACTTCAACAAGGAGACGATGAACAGTCAGGGGCACGGCATCTATGAAGAACTCGATCCCGAACTCCTGCCGCCGCTTTACATCGCCTACACGACCCAGCTTTCCGAAGGCACCGAAGTCTTTCACAACGACATCCGGGGCCGCTTCGAACGCGGAGAGGAGAAGGTCCTCGACGCCATGCGCCAGTGGGCCGAGCTGGCGCATGCGGCACGCGACCTTATCGTGGCCGGGCGGGGCGAAGAGATCGGCCCCCTGCTCGACGCGAATTTCGACATTCGGAAAAGCCTCTACAAGATCAGCAAGGGCAACATCCGCATGGTCGATATCGCCCGCTCCGTCGGGGCGACCGCGAAATTCACGGGCTCGGGGGGGGCCATCGTTGGCACCTACGGCGACGAAGCTACCTACCGGAAACTCGTCGCGGCCCTTGAGCCATTGGGCATGAAGGTCTTCAAGCCCCGCATCGTCTGATTCATTCCTCCTCTGCCTCTCTTCCTTCCATGAGTACCATCCGCAAAGCCGTCATTCCCGCCGCCGGTTTCGGCACCCGTTTTCTTCCGGCCACAAAGTCCCAGCCGAAGGAGATGTTACCCATCGTCGATACCCCGACAATCCAGTACGTCGTCGAGGAAGCCGTGCAGTCGGGCATCACCGACATCCTCATGGTCATTGGAAGAAGCAAGCGCGCGATCGAGGAGCATTTCTACCCGAATTTCGAGCTGGAATCGGAGCTTTCCGACAAACAACGCGACGCCGACCTCGAGGCGCTGCAACGCATCTCCGACATGGTGAACATCCACTTCGTCTGGCAGAAGAAGCTCAACGGTCTCGGCGATGCCGTGGCCTACGCGCGCGACCATGTGGGGAAGGAACCGTTCGTCCTTCTCCTCGGGGATACGATCATGGGATCGAAGAAGCGGGAATACCCGATCACCCGGCAAATGATCGACATCCATGACCGCTACCACGAGTCGGTCGTCGCCCTTGAGGAGGTCGAGCGGGACAAGGTGTCCCGCTACGGGATCATCGGCGGCAAGGAGATCGACTCTGATCTCTTCCTCATCGATCAGCTCATTGAGAAGCCCGCCGTCGCGGAGGCGCCCTCGAACCTCGCCATCGCCGGTCGCTACGTGTTCACGGCCGACATCTTCGACTACATTGCGAAGACCAAACCGGGCAAGAACGGCGAGATTCAACTCACCGACGCCATGTCCGCCATGCTCCGCGACCGCGCGATGTACGGCCTCCGCTTCCATGGCACCCGCTACGACATCGGCAACAAGCTCGATTTCCTCAAGACCAACGTCATCTTCGGACTTGAGCGCGAAGACCTTGGGGCCGATTTCCGGCAGTTTATCCTCGACGCCGCCGATGCCCTCCGGGCCGGAAAACCGGTCGAACTCTAGCCCATTCCACCGCGCCGGAACGGGCAATTCCTCCCCGGGAAAGTTACGGAATCGTGGCACGCTTTTCGCTTTCCGCGTAACCCAAGGCTGACTAGGTTCGTAGTGAACCTGCCCGAGCGGCGGCACGGCAACGCGCTGCGCTGGCCACAAGTCGCCGCCATCCGCTTCCGAGACTCTCCCCACGAAACCATGAACACGCTCTTCGCTCCTCGCCCGTTCCTTTGGCCCTTGCGCATCCTTGGCCTCCTTTTCTGCGGCGCACTTTCCTCTCTCGCCCAAGGCGACCCCGAAAACATCCGCCTCAACGAAGTGGATCCCGATACGCCCGGTACGGATGACAGGGAGTTTGTCGAACTCTACGGGGACCCGAATACGCCCCTCGATGGATTCGTGCTCGTATTCTTCAATGGAAATGGCGATACGTCCTACTTTGCGATCGACCTCGACGGCGCTGTCACGAACGCGCAGGGCTTCTACGTTGTGGGCAATTCCGGCGTGGAGAACGTCGGGATTACTTTTCCGAACAACACGCTCCAGAACGGCGCCGATGCGGTGGCCCTCTATCTGGCGAACGGAACGGACTTCCCCAACGGAACGCCGGTCACGACTACCAATATTCAGGACGTTCTGGTCTATAATTCGTCACCTTCCCAGGACACGGGACTCCTGACGGGATTACAGCCCGGCGCGACGCCGCTCATCCAAGTGAACGAGGACGCCGGCGGCAACAAAGTGAACGAATCGATGGCCCGGCTGCCGGACGGCGGCATCTCCTTCGACGCCTCCAATTACGCCAACGTCATCCCCACCCCCGGAGTAACCAACGTCATTTCGCTCGAGATTACGCTGATCCCCTCTCCATCTAACATTTCCGAATCGGGAGCAACCACCACATCGCTTGTTACCATTGAACTCGAAGCGGCTTCGATGAGTAACCTGACCGTCACCCTCGCCAGTTCTGACACTTCCGAGTTGTCGCTCCCGGCCGAGATTCTCATCCCCGCCGGTTCGATGACCGCCACGTTTACGGCAACCGCGGTCAATGATGCCTGGCCGGACGGAGACCAGTTTGTCTTCGTAACAGCAAACGCGGTCGGCTACCTGGAGGGCAGCACGGGCATCACGGTTCAGGACGACGGAGACTCCGATCCCGGGCTCGTCATCAATGAGATCTACGCTTCGGTCGATTCCGTCAGCGGCGACGCGAACAACGATGGGACGGCGGGAGCCTCGGACGGATCCGACGAGTTCGTGGAGCTGGTCAATACCTCGGGTTCGGTCTTCGATCTCTCCGGTTTCACCCTTTCGGACTCGGCCACCGTCCGCCACCAGTTTCCAGGCGGGACACGGCTCGATCCGGGATGCGCGATCGTCGTCTTCGGGGGCGGAAACCTGAACGAGGGACGATTGGCCGCCTTCGGAGGAGCGATCATCCAGAAGGCGAATGGCTCGAATACCTTCGGACTCAGTCTGAACGACGCCGGGGATCTCGTTTCCATCCGGAACCCTGCGGGAAGCGGTGGCCTTGAAGTCGCAGGCCATGCGTTTGGCATGAGCGGCTCCACTTTTGGCGGCGTGACCTCCAGTCTCGGCTCCTTTTCCCGGAATCCGGACATCACCGGCAGTTTCGAACTCGGTCCCCATACCGCCGGTTTTCGGCGCGATTTCTCCCTCTTCTGCCCGCTCCCCCCCCAGATCATGATGCTGCTTTCGGCGAATCCCGTCCTTGAGAACGCCGGAAGTGTTGCGCTCCAGATCACGGTCTCTCCCGCCCCGGCCACGAATCTTTCCATCGCTTTGACCAGCAACCGACCGGCCGCCGCAAGCGTGCCCGCGACCGCCATGATCAGCGCGAGCGGCACCACGACAACGGTGAACGTGTCGGTCATCAACAACGCCTTTCAGAACGGTGCCGCCGAAGTGACTTTGTCGGCGGACGCCGCCGGATATCTGAGCGCCGCCACGGTTCTCACGATCAACGACGAGGGCGACCCTTTCCCCACGATCGCGATCAACGAAGTCGATTATGACCCGGTGGGTGCCGACGATGCGGGAAAGGAATTCGTCGAGATTTATGATGGAGGAGCCGGCAACGTGGCCCTCGACGGCTATGTCCTTGTTTTCTACAACGGCAACGCCAACGCCCCCTCTCCTGTCGATGGAGAATACCGGATCATCGATCTCAGCGGCCAGCAAACCGATGCCAACGGCTTCTACGTCGTTACGACTCCCCAGGATGGTATTCAAAACGGCGGAACCGGTGGAGACGCAATCGCCCTCTACAGGGGCGTGCCCGCGGCCGAATTCTCAGGGACCGTCCCCGGCGGCGCCCCCGCAGGCGCGATTCTTGTCGATGCGCTGGTTTACGAGGCCGGCGACGGCAATCTGATCGCGCCGCTCAATTACACGGGCCCTGATCTGACCGACGCGGGGTCAGCGGACGGCATTTCCCGAGTTCCCGACGGAACCGGCACCTTCCAATTGAAAGCCCTCACCCGGGGATACAGCAACGACGGAGGAAATGCGACCGGCTACGTGACATGGGCCTCCGCTTTCCCTGGACTCGGCGGCCCCATGGTCGACAGCGAGTTCGACGGCCTCGCGAACCTCCTCGAGTACCTCCTCGGAAAAAATCCAACCGTCTCCGATCCCCTCCCGGCACTCGTTCCGACCCGGAACGGGAATGGCAGACCACAGGTCCGCATCGCGAAGGGTGCCGCCGCAGGAGCGGATCCTCTGCTGATGGCCCGTGTCGAAGTTTCCGCCAGTCTCGCCACAGGCTCGTGGACGACCGCCGGAACGAATGTGATCACCGACGACGCCAACGCGCTGGTTGTCGAATACACGGGCGCGTCCCCTGTCATTTTCATGCGGGTGGTCGCGACCTATCCCTGATCAGCGGCCTCTACCCGCGAGGCTTCCGACGAGGCCGAGCAGTTCCGCGGGAACATAAGGCTTGGGAAGGACGGCCGTGAATCCATATTTGCGTGGATCGGCCATGACCGGGTCGTCGGAGTAGCCGCTGGACACGATCGCGACCACGTTCGGTTCCAGCTGCCGGATTTCCTCCAAGGCCCGGAGTCCGCCCATCCCATTGGGAATGGAAAGATCCATGATGAGGAGATCAAATGGCGTTCCTTTATCCAGCGCTTCCCGGAATCGGGCCACGGTGCGGGTTCCCTCCGCGGTTTCAACGACCTCGTAGCCGTGCTGCTGGAGTTGGGTGGTGAGCAGGCGCCGGATCATGGCATCGTCCTCCAGGATGAGAACACGGGTCAGCGATCTCGAGGCAAGGGGCCGCTCCACTTCAGGCCTCGCGCCCCCCTCTCGCGCCGTCCCCACTGCAGGCAAACAGACGCGCACCGTGGTGCCGCGGCCCTCGTTGGATTCGATGGCAATCGCCCCATGATGTCCGCGCGCGATGGATTCGCACACCGTCAGCCCGATTCCTGTCGCATTCGCATCCTGTCGGGTTGTGAAGTACGGTTCGAAAACCTTCGGCAGGTCGTCCACCGCAATCCCGCGACCGCTATCCATCACTTCGATAAGAAAATAGTCCTCCGCCGCATCGAGATCGTCGAAGCCAACGGGCAGTAGTTCGGCACGCGCGGAGGAATTCGCGGGTAAATTGGTGGCGCGCAGCTTGATCACGCCTCCTTCGGGCATCGCCTGTTCGGCGTTTCTCAGGAGATTCTCCACGAGGCGGGCGAGTTGCGCCTTATCCAGTTTCGCCCACCAGAGATCGGAAGCAATGTCGCTCTCACAGCGAATACCGGGAGCCGTCTCCCGCGCGGCCATGAACTGCCTGAGCAATTCGCCAGGATCCGCGAGCGCGCACACGGGCGCGCCCCCCCGCGCGAAGGTGAGGAGTTGCTGTACGCGTCCCTGTGCCTGGAGGGTCGCCCGCTTCGCCATTTCAATCTCTTCCCTGACATCGGCGCCTTCTCCGACCTTCACTTCAGCCAGCGAAATGTTTCCGAGCAGAACGGTGAGAAGGTTGTTGAAATCGTGCGCGAATCCCCGTGCCAGAAGCCCGAGACTCTCCAACTTCTCCACCTTACGAAGGCGTTCCTCGTCGGTCTTGCGACTGGAAATGTCCTTCAGGAGCAAAAGCAGGCCATCGCCGAAAGGATAGGCGGTCACCTCGAACCACGTCCCCTTTTCCCCGGTCCGGAACTCAAAGGCGCGGCGTTCCCGTCGCGTCATCGCCTGGTAATACTCGTGATAGTAGGCCGCGTGAACCTCGCCGGGGAATTCATCCCAGATGTCCTTGCCCAGCATTTGCTCCGGTCGCTTGCCGAAATACACGGCGGCTTGGCGATTCACATAGGTAATCCTCCATTCGGCATCGAGCGCGATGAGGGGATCCCCGATCCCTTCGACGAGTCCCGCCAGTGCCGGCTCCGCCTCCGGATCCGTTTCGTTCACGCGCTTGCGGAAAACGACGACCAGTCCGGTCAGGCTTCCGTTCTCATCCTTAAGAGGCGCGGAATTGTCCTCGATCAGCACCTGTGCGCCACTCCGGGTCGAGAGCAATACCGCACGCGAAACATTGCCTCCGGATCCCTCGGGCAAGGGAGGCGCCTTCCCCCCGCCGGGATGCTGAATCTTGAATACCGCTCCGAGGGGACGCCCCATGGCTTCGTCGGCAAGCCACCCGGTGAGTTCCTCCGCGAGCGGATTCATGAACGTGATGTTCCCGACAAGGTTGGTGACCATCACGCCGTCGGCCATACTCCGCAAGGTACTTGCGAAGCGCTCCCGACTGCGTTGAAGGCGTTCCTGCGAGACGGAACGCGCCAGAGCCATCTCGACCACCGAACGGAGCTCTCTTTCATTGAAGGGCTTCAAAAGGAAGCCATAGGGCTCGGTTTCCTTAGCCCTGCCGATCGTCTCCTCGTCGGCCAAAGCGGTCAGGTAGATAACCGGCGTTCCATAAGACCGCTTGATCTCCATCGCTGTCTCGATTCCATCCAACTCCCCGTTGAGTCGGACATCCATGATGATGAGATCGGGATTGAGTCGACGCGTCATCTCCAACGCGCTGGCACCGTCGGACGCCACGCCCGGGACGGCATACCCCAGAGCCTGGAGGGATCGCTGCACGTCCTTGCCGATGACAGGTTCGTCATCGACAACGAGAATCTGAATGGACTTCATCGGACCGGCATTGGGATCGGTGCGGAGGGATATCCGTGCCGCCCGATTGACGACGCGCCCACCGCGCGAAGCTCCCCTTAATCCGGATTCGCTCGAAATCCAATCTGAATTTCCGTACCCGGCCCTTGTCCCCGCCTCAAGCCGCCACCGAGCTTCTGCGCCAGGTCACTGGTCACCCGGAGCCCGAGGGCGGCGGGATTCTGCAAGTCCACCGAGCCGGGAAGTCCGATTCCGTCGTCCTTGACCACCATCCACCCCCCATCGTCGGAGAGAGCCATGTTCACCGAAACAACACCCGTCGACCGCCCCGTGAAAGCGTGCGAGAAGGCATTGGTGAGTAATTCGTTCAAACAGAGCGCCAAGGGAGCGGCAATCTCCAGGGGAATGGCGATGTTCCTCACGTTCAGATGCACTTCGATCACGGCATGCTCCGGTCCGACTTCCTCCAGCAAGTGCTGCACGAGCGCTTTGACGTATCCACCGAAATCGACATCCCCCGCATTCCCCGTAACACAGCTCTGCAGCAGGGTGAGGGCGCGCACCCGATTCTGCCCCGCGACCACCGCGCGGCGCGCGGCCGGTTCATTGAGAACGCACGCCTGCAAGTCGAGGAGGTCGGCGATGGTCTCGAGATGGCAGCCGAGGGCCCGCACCAGTCGCTCATCGGCAATCCCGGTTCCGGCGGCTCCCGCATCGGACGACGAGGCGGCGGGCCTGGGGTGGGAAAGCTCGCGGTTTACCCCGACGAGGGCGACCGGCGTGCCATCGTCGCCGATCAGCGGGACATAGAGGACTTCGCACAATCCTTCGCTGCCATCCTTGCGGAAAATGGGGGTCACTTCCTCCCATTTGCGCTGGCCACCGATGCCTCGCGTGATCTTGTCCCGGAAACGTTTCGGATCCTCGCGCTCGTAGAGGACATAAAGGCCCTTGCCCAGGATCTCCGCCTGCTCGTAGCCGAAGATGCGGGCCGCTCCCTTGTTCCACTCGATGATCCTGCCCTTCAAGTCCGCGACCACCACGCCATCATGGATGCCCGAGAAAGCCAGCGCGCGCATTCGGGTGACCTCGTCCAGTTCCGAGCGTGAGGATTCCGCCGGCAAGGGCTCCGGCCCGGCAACGGCAGCCGTTGTCTCCCTCTCGGGGAAGTCAGGGAACGGATGCAGGAAATAAGCGGTGTAAAGCACTTCCCCGCGCACGTCCTTGATCAAGGAAACATTCATCTGCACCGTCAAATCCTTGCCCCGCGCCCCGACGATGCGAAGGTCCACATTCCCGGACCGAGCCTGTGAATCTCGAAGCTCGTTCAGTAGCGCGTCGCGTTTGCCGTGATCGGCCTCGACAATCAGTCCCTCGATCCCGCCTTTCAAGACCTCACTCCGGTTCCTGCCGACAAGGCTTTCCAGCGCCGCATTCAGATCCACGATCGCCCCCGAACGGTCGATGAGCGCCATACCCACACCGGAATCGTGGAAGAGCGCGCGAAATTTGGCCTCATTGGCGCGCACACGGTTCTCGTCGCGTTGCCTGTCGCTCACATCGAAGATGCTGACAAGAAACTGTCCGTCCTTCATCATGCGGGGACGGAATTCGAGATCGCGCAGGGAATCATCGTCGCCCGTCACGCTAAGAACGGTGGTCCGCTGACCACGCCACACGCTTTCCTTCCAGCTGGCGACAAGGGCCTCTCTCGCCTCGTCCGAATCATCGGGGCAAACCCTGCGCAACCAGGCTTCCATGCCCTCATCGGCATCAATGAGCGAGCCCGCGACCGAGGCATGGGCCGGATTCGCGTAACGCAGCTTTCCGTCGCTCCCAAAGACGAGGATTCCGAATGGGGCATTGTCGGGAATGGTGGCGAATCGGTTTCGCTCGTCGGTGATCTTCGCCGCCACCTCGTGCATGCGGACAACCTCGTGACGCGCGTCCTTGAGATTCAGCTCCAGCTTGGTCGCGCGCTCTTCGTGAAAATGCAATTTCTCCACCGCGCGGGCCGATTCCCCGAGAATCGCGTCATACTCTGACTGCAGGGTGTCGTGCTTCGCCCGCAGGGCTGCCAGTTCCTCCTCAAGGGCTGCCTTCTCATCACGCAATCCGTCACGCTCCGACCGCGCGCCCTCGATGGCGGCGTGCAACTCACTCGATACCTTCTCCAACTCCGACCGGTTGCGGTTGCCGGATTCTTCGACCGACTCCTGCAATTTAGCCAACTCTTCCTCAAGATGCTTCTGCGCCGTCATGTCCTCGCAGTAGCCCACGAAGGTATCCCCTTCCTCCGTATTGCCATACCGACCGGGCGAAACGATAAACCTCAACCAGCGGGGATGACCACTCCGATCCTGAATCCGCGCCAATTGATTCATCCGCCCGCCCGCCTCGGCGATGTCCAGGAACGCATCGACAAGCCTTTTGTGATCGTCATCATGCAAACCATCCATCCAACCATTGTCAATCTCCTCCTCGACGCGACGGCCGCGGAATTCGAGCCAGGCTCGATTGAAGAATATGACCTTGCCGTCGCGACGGGCCTTCCAATGCAGCCCCGGCAAACCATGGAGCCAGTCGTCAAAGGTCGGAGCCTCCCTCACGGCGGATTGCTTCGCCGCCACCGGCGGAACCGTCCGTTCGGCTCGCGGCTCACCTTCCGCAACCAGTCCTGCGCCGGAAAGCTCCTCCATATCGACACCAACCCGAATCATGCCGTTGATACACCCGTCGGCTCCATGGCGGGGAAGATTGTGCCAGACAATCCGCCGCAAGGTGCCGTCGGAACAGGGCACGGAGTCCGCCGTCGTCGGGGCGAAGGCGAAGGCTCCATGTTCAGCCACGTCACACGCGAAATCGATGAAGGACTGCTCCGACCGCACCCGGTCGTCCCGGCCGAGGAAAACCTGCCAGTAATAACGTTCATCCCCATGCGTCTGGCTCCATCGGCCGAGCTTCCGGGCCAGACGGTTGCTCCGCATGATCCTCCCATGCAAATCTAGCACAAGCACCGGCGCGGTCTGGCTTTGGGCCAGCGCGGCCGCAAAATCGGTCGCGAATTCACTTTCCTCCTCGGCGGAGACAGAAAGGGGGGCTGCCCCGGTCACGGTCGAAGCAGGCAAGGGATAGTAGCTCACCACCAGACCACCGACTTCGTGGGCCTCGTAATGCCAGGGCCTCATGATCCAATGCACCCGTTCGCGGGTTCCATCCGCCCACACGACCGACTCCTCTCCCGCCTGCTCGCGTTCCGACTCCATGCATTTCGCGCAAAGATCCTGCCACAACTGCGAAACCTCCGAGAAAAACTCGAAGTGACTCGTCCCGATGACCTCGTCGTTCTCCAGCCCGTAGGCACTGATCCAGCGGCTGTTTGCCGCGACATAGTGCATCGCCTTGTCAAACATCGCCATCGGAAGCGGACCATTCTCGACAAGCTGCACGAGATGGAAACGGGTGGTGGAACCGATCGCCGCCTTGACAACCGGGCGCCGGAAAGGCTCGGGACTCTCTTCCTCCATCTTCGGATCCGCAATGATTTCCGGATCACCGCCAGAGTCCTGCTCCTCCTCGAATGCCGGTTCATCGTCGTTCGCCCGTTCCACCTGCTCCACGCTTTCTTGCTCAAGAACCGTCTCCGCACTGGATTCCTCTTCTCCTTCCAGAGAGCCGGTTTCTGCAGGGGGATCCCCGCCTTCGGCTTCGAAAGCCGTCTCCGGGGACGCCGGAGCCTCCGGAGGCGCTTTTCCGGCACCGGCCTCGAGATCGAGTTCATACTCCTCCAGCACCCGTCCTGCCAACCAGGCGCTCGCCGCGCCGATCTTGACTCCCAGAGCCCTTTCGTCGATCGGAACGACAAGCAGATCATTGACGCCGGGACCTGGAAAGGAAGCTTCCCCCCCTTCCGCGGCCATCGTGATGATATAAGGCTGTCGGGCTCCCGACGAACGCCGGATGAAATCCACCAGCCGCTGCACGTCGCCATTGCTTCCGCCGCCGGCGACGACCAGTGATTGCGTGCGATAGTGCTCGCGGGCCTGTTGGGGAGATTCGCAGGCGCTGACTTCAAACCCTCGCGCCGAAAGCGCTTCACTCAACAGGCGCCGGGTCGCCGTATCGCCTTCCACCACCAGTGCCTTGAGGGCTTCCTTGTTTTCGCTTTGTTGCACGTTTGTCAGGGTTCAAAAATGGTAAATTTCTCGCAGCTGACATCTATACCTGAAATTATATTGTTAAACAAGGTTAATCACCGATTCAATCCTGAAATCCCCGGTGGATTTCCACAGCCTCATCGATGATACGCCCCCCCGTTCTTGAGATTGTAAATCCTATAAATCTGCTCCAGCAGGACGACGAGGGCCAGCTCATGCTGCAAGGTCAGTCGCCCCAGTCCCATCACCCATTCCGCCGACTCCCGGGTGGCGGCATCATGACCATCGGCTCCTCCGATGAGAAGGGCGACGGTCTTCACCGTTCCCTCCGCTTCCAACTGATCGACTTTCGAGCGCAACGCGACCGTGTCCGGCAATTCGCCACGCTCGTCCAGAACGATGCGAAAACAGCCTTCACTGGCGAGCCGAAGCCGCTCGCCAAGCGCCGATATACCGCCCGTGTCCTTCAAATAAAGGATCTCGCACGAGGTGTAACGGCGCAGGCGCTTCGCGTATTCCGCGACTCCCTCCCGCGCATACTTCAACGCCGGCTTGCCGACGACGATGAGCTTCCATTTCATCGCCGGGAACTTCCTTACCGAAGCTTTTCCAGGAGAAAGGACAGGAGGTCTCCGATCGCGATTCTCTCCTGTTTCATCGTGTCGCGTTCGCGGAGGGTGACCGTATCCTTGAGCTCGCCGTCGCCCTCGCCAAGCGTGTCGAAATCAATCGTGACCCCGTAAGGCGTGCCGATCTCGTCCTGGCGCCGGTAACGACGACCGATGGCACCGCCCTCATCGTAGAAGACGTTCATGAAGGGACGGAGCGTGTCGCGCACGGCCTTCGCCTTCTCCACCAGTTCGGGCTTGTTCTTGAGAAGGGGAAAAATACCGCATTTCACCGGAGCCATCCTCGGATGGAAACGCAGCACTGTGCGAATTTCCTCCTTGCCCTTGTCGTCCGTCACGGTCTCCTCCTCGAAGGCTTCGCAGAGGAGTGCCAGCACAGTGCGGTCGCACCCCGCGCTGGGCTCGACCACATGGGGCAGGAACTTCTCCTTCGTAACCTCGTCGAAATACTCGAGCGGGCGTCCTGATGCCTTCTGATGCACCCCGAGGTCATAATCCGTGCGATAGGCCACGCCTTCCAGCTCCTGGATTCCGAAGGGGAACTCGTACTCGATGTCGTATGTCTTCTTCGAATAGAAGGCGCGCTCGCCGTCCGGAACGTCGAGAATATGCAGTTTCTCGCGCGGGATCCCAATATTCTCGTAGAATCTCAATCTCAGCTCCAGCCACTCGTCGGTGAGCCGCATTCCGTCCTCGGGTCGGCAGAAATACTCGATCTCCATTTGCTCGAACTCTCGGGAGCGGAAGGTGTAATTGCGCGGATTGATCTCGTTCCGGAACGACTTTCCGATCTGGGCGATCCCAAAGGGAACTTTGACGCGCGAGCTGTCGACCACATTCTTGTATTGCACGAAGATCGACTGCGCCGTTTCCGGCCTGAGATAGGCGATGCTGGCGGGGTCGTTGTCATCCGACGAAGCTCCCATGCGGGTCTGGAACATGAGATTGAACTCCCGAGGCTCGGTCAGCTCGCACTTCGGCCCCTCGCCCGGCTTGCAGGACGGCTTCTCCTTGCATTGCATGGTATCGAGATTGTCCGCCCGGAACCGGGCCTTGCAGGCCTTGCAATCGACCATCGGATCGGAAAATCCGCCAACGTGCCCGGATGCCTTCAGGACTTCCTGGTGGGTGAGGATCGAGCCGTCAAGACCGACGATGTCATCCCGCTCCTGGATGTTGACCCGCCACCAGTAATCCTTGAGGTTGCGTTTCAGCTCGGCACCAAGCGGACCATAGTCCCAGCAGCCGTTGAGTCCGCCATAGAGTTCGGCGGACTGGAAGATGAAGCCGCGCCGCTTGCAGAGGCTGACGATCTTTTCCATATGGGCGTTCTTCTCCGCCTGTGTGCTTTTCTGGGTTTCCTGGGACATAGGACGCCTACTGTCCCGGAAGGCGGAAAAAAATCAAGGGCGCAAGCAAACCTCCGCTCCCGTGCCTTCGTTTGACTTTCCTCCGCCGACGGAGGACGTTTCCAGTCAATGAGCTACGAATCCGAACATGACTGGGAAGAGACCGGTCTCTTGGATCTCGCCGAATCCCGCGGCGGGCGGCGTCTTCGCATCTGGATTCTCATCGCCCTCATCTGCTCCGGCGTCATCCATCTCGGCATCCTCGTTCTCCTCGGCAAGATCGAAGTGAGCACCGATTTCGCGCCGATCCGCGACCTCCTGACCCGCACCAAGGCCTTCAAACTGGAGAGGGTCACCCTGAACGAGCCCCTCCCGAAACCCGAGGTTTCCTCTCCCGATGCGAGTGACCGGCAGGAGATCGTCGATGCCGACATCGCCCCGCTCGTCCAGGAAATGGACGATTTCGACGCCCAGAAGAACCTCCCGGAGCACGAAGTCCGGCTCACGCCCGAGGTCACCGAAATGTCGAAATTCCTTGCGAGCGAGAAGCCGCAGGCGCAGGGAGCCACCGCCGACCTGAGCGCGACGCTCGCGACCGTCGAGAGCGTCTCCATGGCCGAAATACAGCAGGAGCTTTCCGTCATCAAGAGCCGAATCCTTGAGAAGACCCCGGCTTCGGACAACCAGCTCCTCCTCCAGCACTCCCTCGAAGACGATAGCCTCGTCGACAACGAGAACCTTCTCGAGCGCTTCAACACCGCCCTCGCCAAGACGGCTGGGAACTCCGACATCACAGCCGGATTCAGTGATCTCGACGACCTCCTGAATCGCACCGGCCCCCTTCTCGATGGAACCAAGCCCATTCTCATGCCCACGGACCTACTCTTCCGATACGACGAGGCCAACCTCCAGGAGACAGCCCGCCTCAGCCTGATGAAACTGGGACTTCTCATCCAGAAGAACCCTGATGCGCAATTCATCATCGAGGGCCACACCGACACCTTGGGCACCGAAGAATACAATCTCGAGCTTTCCCGCAAACGCGCCCAGTCCGTGAGGGATTGGCTTGCCGCCTCCCTCGGCCTCAATACAGACCAACTCGCCGTCCGCGCCCTCGGCGAATCACGGCCCCTCGTCCATCCGGAAGGAGATGCCGAGCAGCAGTCGATCAACCGTCGCGTCGAGATCATCATCCGCCCGGCCAAGGTGGGAAATCCCTAGCACTCCGCCGCTCGCGGGAAGCGCAGGAAATGGAAAAATCCCCGGCAACTGAACGATTCGGTGTAGAATCCCTGTCTCGCCGTGTCCCATGAATCTCCCAGAATCCGTCCTCACCCTGCTCGATTCCCGGCGGGCGCCAAGAAGCGGAGTGCGACTGGCCCGGGGAGCCCTCCTTGCGGGCGCCCTCGTCGGCTTTGCCTTCCTATACTTCTTCGTGGCAACCCAGTTGATCCACCAGACGAATCTGAATCGCCAGAAATCGGACCAGCAGAACAATATCGAGCACACCCGCATCGCCCTCGGGCACATGCACCCGAACGTCGCTGAAACAGGATTCGCGAACGCACTCTGGCAATGGTTTCCGCATTACACCGACGGTGTGGTGAATCCGCTTTGGCCCTGGGTATCCGCCCGACTCCAGAAGGGTGCGAATCCGACCGACCACCAGATATTCGTCCGTGGCAAATGGATCAATGTCATCGTCACAGGCATTTTCTGCCTCCTCTGCGGCGTGATCCTCGCCCGTTGCTGTTCGCTTCCGGCCGCCGTCAACGGGATGTTTCTCATCGGATTCGCCGCCCTCCTGCCACGAGCCGTCTATTACCAGCCCGAGCCGCTCTATTTCATTCTTTTTGCCCTCTGCTGGCTCGGTTGCCTCTACGCGTTGCATCGGAATCCCATTTGGATTTACGCCCTCCTCGGCGTTCTCACCGGCCTTGCCTATCTGGCCAAGACATCGATCCAGCCGCTGATGATTTCCTTCGTTCTGGTTGCCACGTATCGATTCCTCCAGGACATGGGATGCTCGGTCATCGGACGCGGCCGGTGGCGTCGAGATTGCACGGAATGGCAATGGAACCGGCACATCGTCGGCCTGATTTTTTTTGGAATCATCTTCCTGCTGACCGCGGGTCCCCGCCTCAATTACGCGAACGAGCGATTCGGCAATCCATTCCATTCCTATCCTTCCTATTGGATGTGGATGGACAGCTTTCCGGATGGCGTTGTCTTCATGCGGAAGCATTCCGACAAAGTGGCTCTGGAGAGACTGACCGACGCCGAGCGCCCTTCTCTCAAGGGCTACCTCGCCTCGCATGAGCCTCGGGATTCCGGGGCCCGACTGGCGGATGGGTTCTGGTGGACGTGGGAGAATCTGATCGCCCCGCCCCGTGCCCGGGGAGATGAAAAGGGAACCCCCGAAGCCCCCTGGCGGACGCTTCTTCCCGACCGGGGTATTTACCTTGTGAGTGTTCTGGGACTCCTCCTGGGCCTTTTTGTCTGGTACTTCGCGCAACGACCCAAGCCCGAGAATGCGGCTCAGCGCATTTCTCCCGAAACCAGCACGGCCGCCCTTTTTGTGGTCGGCTGCACCCTTTTCTATGCACTCGCCTACGGCTGGTATGTCCCGATTGGCAAAGGAGACCGTTTCATGCTTGCGCTCTACACTCCCCTGCTCCTCACGCTTATTTTGGGATGCGAGGCCCTTCTCCGCCGAATCCAAGCAAGGGGGCGCGGAGGTGCCTACGCCTGGTGCGCCTACCAGGCCGGACATTGGGTCCTTTTCGGCTTCCTCGGCTTTCGGTTGCTCGATCTCTACCGATGGCCCGCCTTCTTCGAGAAATAGGCCGGATCGCCTCAACCCTCCGTTTCTCCCCGCGCGGCGAGCGCGTTCTCGTTCCGGGCGAGGAGCCAGAGAAGATCCGAAAGGCGATTGAGAAAACGGAGCGGCTCACGATTGAGGGAGTCATCGCGCTCAAGGATTCCGGCCACCGCACGCTCGGCACGGCGCGCGATGGTCCTGGCCAGATCAAGGTATGCCGAGCAAACGTTGGCGCTCGCTCCCGGCACGGCCCATCCCATGAAACGCTCGGCAAACGCGGACTCGACGCGCCGGGCCTCCTTGGCCAGCGCCTCGACCATTCCGGCGGTCACTGGAGAAAAACCGGCCTTCTCGAAGCGTTCCCGATCGGCGGGGTCAGTGGCGATTTCCCCCATCAGGACAAAAAGATCCTTCTGGACTCCCGCGATGAAGCCGACCGCACTCGGATCGAGGGGGTTCGAGACCCTTACCAGGCCGAGGGCCGCGTTCAGTTCGTCGATGTCTCCGCAGGCGGCCACGCGGGGATGGGTCTTGGGAACACGCCGTGAGAAAAGGAGATCGGTCTCGCCGTCATCTCCGCGTTGGGTGGTAATGGACATCAATTCGGTGGAGAACGGAAGGAGGGAACCGGAAACGAAGGAAGGCCCCGGTTTCCCGGGGCCTTCCTCGAATTCATCGGCTCACGGGAGCATCAACCGGCTAGGCTTTCCCCGCGACGGCCTCTTCTTCGGCCTCCACGGGAACGTTCTCAACCACGGCGATATTGCGGCTGGTGTGGAAACCGGTTCCGGCGGGAATCAAATGCCCCATGATGACGTTTTCCTTGAAACCGCGGAGGGTGTCGACCTTGCCGAGCGTGGCGGCTTCGGTGAGGACGCGCGTCGTATCCTGGAAGGAGGCGGCGGAAATGAACGAATCCGTCTCCAACGAGGCCTTCGTGATTCCGAGGAGAACGGGTTCACCCTCGGCGGGCTTTCCACCCTGCTCGATAATCGCTTTGTTCGACTGCTCGAAATCGACCTTCTCGATCTGGTCGCCCCAGAGGAATTGCGTGTCCCCGGGATCGGTGATCTTGACCTTCCGCATCATCTGGCGGGCGATGATTTCAATGTGCTTGTCATTGATCTCAACCCCCTGGAGGCGGTAGACTTCCTGCACCTCGTTGACAAGGTGCTCCTGGAGTTCATGCGGGCCGCAGATCTCAAGGATCTCGTGCGGGATAACCGGCCCGTCCGTGAGTTGGGACCCCTTCTTGACGGTGTCGCCCTCGTAGACAGTGATGTGCTTGTTCCGCGGGATGAGGTGTTCTTCCTCCTCCATCGAGTCGGGATCGGTGATGACGAGCTTGCGTTTGCCGCGCACCATGCCCTCGATCTTGACCACCCCATCGATCTTGGCAATCTCGGCGTGATCCTTGGGTTTCCGGGCCTCGAAGAGTTCGGCCACCCGGGGCAGACCCCCGGTGATGTCCTTGGTCTTCGCGACTTTCCGCGGCGTCTTGGCGAGCAAGGTTCCCGCCGCAACCTTGTCCTTCTCCTTAACGGAAAGGTGGGCACCGGTCGGAATGGAGTAGCTGGCGAGCAGTTCCTTCGTCTTCGGATCGACGACGATGATCTGCGGGTGCAGGTCTTCCTTGTGCTCGGTGACGACCATGCCTTCGACGCCGGTGGCATCGTCGGTTTCCTTCGCAACCGTAATACCGGAGATCATGTCGCGGAACTCGATCATACCCGCTTTCTCGGTGATGATCGGAACGTTGTGCGGGTCCCAGTTGGCGAGGGTCTCGCCCTTCTTCACCGAATCGCCGTTCTTCTTGGCAAGCACGGAACCGATGACGAGCGGATGGGATTCCACCTCGCGGCCGTCGGCGTCATGGATGGTGATCGTCCCGTTCTTGTTGAGAACGATGTTCTTGCCCTCGATCGATTCGACCGTGCGAAGATCGTTGTAGCGCAACGTTCCATTGTGGTGGGCAAGGATAATCGGCTGCTTCAGGGTCTGGCTGGCGATACCGCCGACGTGGAACGTCCGCATCGTAAGCTGGGTGCCGGGTTCGCCGATGGACTGGGCGGCAATGATGCCGACCGCTTCGCCGATCTTGACCTTCTTTCCGGTGGCCAGATTAAGGCCGTAGCACTTGGCACAGCATCCGCGCAGGCTCTCGCAGGTCAGCACCGAACGGATCTTCATCTGCTCGTGACCGATGTCCTGAAGACGGATGGACGAGGCCTCGTCGATAAGCTCGTTGACGTCCACGATGACATCCTGGGTGACGGGATGGATGATGCGCTCGCAACTCACCCGTCCATAGACGCGCTGGGACAGTTCGACAACTTCCTCATCCCCCTCGTAGATCGAGCGGACGGTGATGCCGTTGACGGTACCGCAGGTCTCCTCGGTGACGATGACGTCCTGGGCTACATCAACGAGTTTCCGTGTCAGGTAGCCGGAGTCGGCGGTTTTGAGCGCGGTATCGGCAAGACCCTTACGGGCTCCGTGGGTCGAAACGAAATATTCGAGCACTGAGAGGCCCTCGCGGAAGTTCGAGGTGATCGGCCGTTCGATGATCTCACCCGAGGGCTTGGCCATCAGTCCGCGCATCCCGGAGAGCTGCTTGATCTGCTGGCGGTTCCCCCGCGCCCCGGAGTCAACCATCATGAAGAGCGGGTTCGCCATCTCCTTGCCCTCATTGTATTCGAGCGTCCGGTAAAGGGCACTCGAAATCTGGTCGCCAGCGTGGGTCCAAATGTCGATGATCTTGTTGTAACGCTCACCGTCGGTGATGATCCCCCGACGGTATTGCTTCTGAACGACCTCGATTTGCTCGTAGGCCTTCTTCAACTCACCTTCCTTCTCGGCTGGAATGACCATGTCGGTGATTCCGATCGAAATGCCGGCGCGGGAGGCCTCGCGAAACCCAAGGCGCTTCAGGCGGTCAAGCGTGCGCACGGTCTCATCCTGTCCGGATGTCTGGTAAGTGCGCCAGATGATGTCCGAGAGCTGGGACTTGCCCACATCCTTGTTGATGAAACCTACGCCCGCAGGCCAGATTTCGTTGAAACGGACGCGCCCTGGAGTGGTTTCAATCGTCTTCGACGTCTTGTCGCCGTAGACCGTGTCCTTGCCGAAATCGGGATTCCGCAAAACGATACGCTGGTGCATCCCGATCGCTTCTTCGGCGAGCGCAAACTCAACCTCGGCGGTGTCGTTGAAGATCGAGAGGCGCTGCTTCTCGTCCTTCTTGCCCTTTTTCGGGAATTCCCGGAGATGCGTGAGGAAGTAGCAACCGAGCGGAATGTCCTGGGACGGCGTGGTGATCGGCTTGCCGCTGGAGGGAGAGAAGATGTTGTTCGGCGCGAGCATAAGCAGGCGCGCCTCCATTTGGGCCTCGACCGAAAGCGGAACGTGCACGGCCATCTGGTCGCCGTCGAAGTCGGCGTTGTAGGCGGTACAGACGAGCGGGTGGACGCGAATGGCCTCTCCCTCGATGAGGACGACCTCGAAGGCTTGGATGGAAAGACGGTGCAGAGTGGGCGCCCGATTCAGAAGCACCGGGTGGCCGGTAGTCACTTCCTCGAGGATATCCCAGACTTCGGGCGTCTTGCGCTCGATCATCTTCTTCGCGGAACGCACGGTATGCACGTAACCGAGTTCCTTGAGGCGGCGGATGATGAAGGGCTCGAAGAGGACGAGGGCCATCTTCTTCGGCAGACCGCACTGATGGAGCAGGAGGTCGGGACCGATAACGATGACGGAACGGCCGGAATAATCGACGCGCTTGCCAAGCAGGTTCTGGCGGAAACGTCCGCCTTTGCCCTTGAGCATGTCGGAAAGCGATTTCAGGGGGCGGTTGCCCGCCCCGGTGACGGCACGGCCATGACGGCCGTTGTCGAAGAGGGCATCGACCGCTTCCTGGAGCATCCGCTTCTCGTTCCGGATAATGACATCCGGGGTTTTGAGTTGAAGCAGGTTCTTGAGGCGGTTGTTCCGGTTGATGACCCGACGGTAGAGGTCGTTGAGGTCGGAGGTGGCGAATCGCCCCCCTTCGAGGGGAACGAGCGGCCGCAGATCGGGCGGGATGACGGGCAATACCTCGAGGATCATCCACTCGGGCCGTGTGTGGCTGCCAGCGAAGCCTTGGGCGAGTTTGAGTCGCTTGGCGAGTTTCTTGAGCACCTGCTTCGAGCGTGTCTTCGTCATGGCATCCTCCAGCTCGGTGACAAGCGCGGCGAGATCCAGACGCGCAAGGAGTTCCTTGACCGCTTCGGCTCCCATACCTGCGGTGAAGCTGTCCTCGCCGAATTCGTCCTCCGCCTCGCGGAGTTCCTGCTCGGTGAGGAGCTGGCACTTCTCCAGCGGGGTGTCTGCCGGATCGATGACAATGTAGTCCTCGTAATAGATGACGCGCTCCAACTGGCGGGCGCTCATGTCGAGCATGAGACCGATACGGCTCGGCATGCACTTGTAGAACCAAATGTGGCTCACCGGAACAGCAAGCTCGATGTGGCCCATGCGCTCGCGGCGGACGCGGGAGAGGGTCACCTCGACGCCGCAGCGGTCGCAGATGACGCCCTTGTGCTTGATGCGCTTGTACTTCCCGCAGGCGCATTCCCAGTCCTTGGTGGGACCGAAGATACGCTCGCAGAACAAGCCGCCTTTCTCGGGCTTGAACGTGCGGTAGTTGATGGTCTCGGGGTTTTTGACTTCGCCCTGGCTCCAGGAGCGGATGTCGTCGGAAGAGGCCACGGTGATGGCAACCTGGTCAAAACCGGGTTCCTTGGCCTCGTGTCCGAACAACTCGCGAATAGTAGGTTCTGCGCTCATGATGTCGTGAATTCGATGGGATGCGTTCTTCGTGCTGGGTTCGGATTAGGCGCTCTTCGTGTCGGCCTGGGTGGCGTGGTGGCCGCCTCGGGAGGACGGCCCGACGCGGACGTTCAGTCCCAGGCTTTGCATTTCCTTGATGAGGACATTGAAAGACTCGGGGGTCCCCGCTTCCAGGTTGTTATCTCCCTTGACGATCGATTCGTAGATCCGCGTGCGGCCCTGCACGTCGTCGGATTTGACGGTAAGCAGTTCCTGAAGGGTGTAGGCGGCGCCGTAGGCTTCGAGCGCCCAAACCTCCATTTCCCCGAAACGCTGGCCACCATACTGCGCTTTGCCGCCCAGCGGTTGCTGGGTAACGAGCGAGTAAGGGCCGACGGCACGGGCGTGGATCTTGTCGGCGACAAGGTGTCCGAGTTTCAGCATGTAGATGTAACCGACAACGACCTGCTGGTGATAGGCTTCACCGGTGCGACCGTCATAAAGCTGGGACTTCCCGTTGAGGCCGATCCATTCGAAACCGGGCTTCTTCTTCGCTTCAGCCAGATACTCCATGACCTTCGATTCGGGAATCCCATCGAAGATCGGAGTGGCCACCTTGAAACCAAGCGCCGCGGCCGCGATGCCGAGGTGGGTTTCAAGAACCTGTCCGACGTTCATCCGACTCGGCACGCCAAGCGGGTTCAGGCAGATGTCGACCGGCGATCCGTCCTCGAGGAAGGGCATGTCTTCCTCCGGAACAATAGTCGCGACGACACCCTTGTTTCCGTGGCGACCTGCCATCTTGTCACCGACGGAGAGCTTCCGCTTGCTGGCGACATAGACTTTGACCTGCTTGATGATTCCCGGATCGACCTCGTCTCCGCTCTCGATGCGGTCGAGGGAACGTTCCCGCTCCATTTCGATGTCGGCGAACTTCTGTTCGAAGCTCGAGATGATGTCCATGATCTTGTTCCGGATCGGGGACGGGTCGATCTCAATGTGCTCGTAAGCGGCCGCGAGCTTGCGCAAGAGCGTCTTCGTGATCTTCCGGTTGGCCGGAATTATCAGTTCGCCACTCTGTCCGTTCACCACGTCGAGCGGGATTTTCTCACCGAGCAGGATGTCGGAGAGCTTTTCCGTGAGCTGGTCGGTGATCGCCTCGTTCTTTTTCTTGTGATCGGCGTCGATGGTTTTGAGCTGCTTCTTCATCTCGCCATCGGACATCTGCTCGCGATTGATCTCGCGGCGCGAGGATACGCGGACGTCCATAACGATGCCTGTGCACCCGGACGGCACTCGGAGGGAGGTATCCTTCACATCAGCGGCCTTCTCACCGAAAATGGCGCGGAGAAGACGCTCCTCCGGGGCAAGTTCCGTTTCACTCTTGGGAGTAATCTTGCCCACGAGAATATCGCCGGGCTTCACCTCCGCACCCACGCGAATGACGCCGTCCGGCCCGAGATCGGCGAGGGCTTCCTCACCGACGTTCGGAATATCGCGGGTGATCTCTTCGGGCCCAAGCTTCGTGTCGCGGGCGCCAATCTCAAAATCGTCGATGTGGATCGAAGTGTAAATGTCCTCTTTGACCACACGCTCGGAGATGGTAATCGCATCCTCGAAGTTGTAGCCGTTCCAGGGCATGAAGGCCACGAGGACGTTCCGTCCAAGGGCGAGTTCGCCATTCTCGGTGTTTGGACCGTCGGCGAGGACCTGTTGGGCCTTCACCTTCTGGCCGCGGAGCACCAGCGGTTTCTGATTGATGCAGGTTCCGGCGTTCGATCGCATGAACTTGCGCAGCGGATAGACGTAGATACCCTTTTCTGGGCTGCTCTTCATTTTCTCCGGTTCGCTGAGGAACTTGGTATCGGAGACGTGGAGCTTACCGTCGGGCGTGACAACGATGTATTCCGCAGTGGAGGCGGCGACGATGCCGTCAGCCACGGAAACGATGACGGCCCGGGAATCCCGCGCGGCCTTTCCTTCCATCCCGGTGCCGATGAATGGCGCCTCGGAACGGAGGAGCGGCACACCCTGGCGCTGCATATTCGAGCCCATGAGGGCGCGGTTGGCGTCATCGTGCTCAAGGAAGGGAATGAGGCTGGCCGCGATCGAAACGAGCTGTTTCGGCGAGACATCCATGTAGCTGGATTCAGTCGGCAAAACCTCCAGGAAGTCTCCGCGAAGGCGCACCGTGATGCGCTCGTTGAGGAAATTTCCGCTCTTATCGAGCGCATTATTGGCCTGGGCGATGAGATGCTTCTCCTCCTGATCGGCGGTAAGGAATACGACTTTCCCTGTCACCTTGCCATTCTCGATGACGCGATACGGGGTCTCGATGAAACCGAACTCATTGATCCTCGCGAAGGTACTCATCGAGTTGATGAGACCAATGTTAGGGCCTTCCGGCGTTTCAATCGGGCAGATGCGACCGTAGTGGGATGGATGAACGTCCCGCACTTCGAAGCCGGCGCGATCCCGGTTGAGACCGCCGGGCCCAAGGGCGGAAAGGCGCCGCTTATGTGTCAGTTCGGCCAACGGATTCGTCTGGTCCATGAACTGGCTCAGCTGCGACCGCCCGAAGAAGTCGCGAACGACGGCGGAGAGCGCCTTCGGATTGATGAGCTTCTGGGGAGTCATGCCCTCCACATTGACATCAAAGAGGGTCATCCGCTCCTTGACGAGACGCTCGGTGCGGGCGAGACCGACACGGCACTGGTTGGCGAGGAGTTCGCCGACCGCGCGGACACGACGACTGCCGAGGTGGTCGATATCATCGAGGATACCTTCACCCCGCTTGAGCCCGAGAAGATACTTCATGGCGGCGACAAAATCCTCGGGCACCAGCACCCGTTCGTCGTCGTCAACCTTCACGTTGAGCTTCTGGTTTATCTTGTAGCGGCCAACGCGCGTGAGGTCGTATTTCTTCGGGTCGAAGAACAAACGCTTGAGCAACGCGCGGGCATTCGTGGTCGTCGGCGGATCACCCGGGCGGAGGCGACGATAGATGTCCTTGAGCGCCTCTTCTTCATTCGAGGCGGGATCCTTCTTGAGCGACTTGATGATGATGTCATCCTTGCGCGTATCGACCACTTCGATCTTTTTGTGACCGAGTTCGATGAGCTGGCG
>JAHEDC010000370.1 GCA_024641425.1 Verrucomicrobiales bacterium
CGCGCTCAACGAAGTCGTCGAGTTCTTCGCCACCCTCAACCTCCCGAGCACGAACGTCGGCGGCTACGAGAACACCGGCTGGGATCTGGTCTCCAATCTCGTCGGCTGCAGCCTCGCCGCCTTGCTCATTCGCCGCTTCGCGGTGAAGTGATCCTAAAGCCTGCGGCCTCCCGGTGCCCTGCTATCCGGCGCACGTGCTTTTTTCTTCAAAGGGTGCCTCCCGAATGGCATGGACTTAAGGCTGGTTTGGGACGGAAGCGCCTCCAAATTGATGCGCCGATCATCGCCACGACGCACCTGCGTTGTAGGGCGACCGCTCCGGTTGCCCTCCAGTCGAATCGAGCGCCAGCTCGCACTTCAACAGGCGGTGCGACCTCGCGAAAGCCCACCGCCACACCCCCAGGCGAAGTGCCCAGCCTACAATCAAGCCCGTCTTTCCATGACCTTTCATCGCTTAAGTCCGTGCCATTCGGGTGCCTCCCCTTGTATAACCGACCGAAGGGAAACGGTCTGTGTTTCGAAGAATCATGCCCCACAGTATGCCCGCTGCAGCGATCACTTTTCAAGGGCTGAATGGACCGCCCTGTCCCTTGCTGAAAGTCGAATGATGCGATTCGACCTTCACTGCGGCACAAACGCGTCGACGCTCCAACTCTGTTCCTCGTCGGCGATGAGAGCACTCAGATCGATGAAGCAGGTGCCGGGGAATCCGTAGACCGGGTGCCAGGTGACATCGATCGTCTCGGCGTCGTTCGCGATCGCGCTGGCGATTCTCTCGAAGAGCCGGTCGATCGTGGGCGCCTCCGGAGCCTCGAAAAACGGGGGGTAGATTTCGATCGTTTCGGAGGAAACGACCGCGCCGTCGGTCACGGTCACGGCACCGTGCCAGAAGATCGGACCCGAGCTCTGCATGAACTCGAAGGCGTAGCTGTCGATCCCGGAGAGGCGCCATTTGGCCCGTTCGGCGAGAAAGCGCCGGAGCAGCGGATCGTCCGCCGCCAACTGCACCGCGCGGAACAGCCCCGTGCCGCCATCGGGATCGGTCAGGATCGCCGTTGGGATCGCGATCCATTCTCCGCTTCCGTCCAGGAACAGGACATCGTTCCATGTTCTCCCTTCGCGGGAATGCTGGAGAACCCAGCTCTCGCCGACCAGCGCTCCGGCAATCCGCAGCGCGAATCCGTTCGCCTGCGGTTCGATATGCAGCAAGGGCGCCCGTTCGGCGCGCGCTACCGCCGCGGCAAGCACGGTCGCAACGGCGAAGATTGCCCCCAGATACCGTTGCGGCGAAACGGAACGGGTCGGGATCCTCCGCCCTTGCATCGGTGTCATTGTCATCGGCATGGAGAATCCTTTCACGGGAAACAGGGTGGGGGCAACCCCCTAAGGGTCGAAACGAGCGGAAAAACGGGATGCGCGCCGCGCGGGAATTGTCTTTCACCGATCCTCGTCGCCGTTTTTCAATGGGCCCTCCACTCACTGCTCCAACACGCTTGCCTTACGGCATTCGAGACCCCCCTCACTGGCGGGGCCAGAGGCGGATCCAGAAGCGGAGACGGTAGCGGGAGACGGCGTTGCGTAGCAGGCGGTCGAGCGAGACGGACTCGGGCTCGTGCACGCGGAACGCGGCCACGACGGTGAGGAGAAAGACGATGGCAAGACAGGAGAAAAGGACGGCATAGGGCGGCCAGACGTTTCCCAGGAAACGGACGGGCGGCCGATGCTTGAGGAAATCGACCAGCACGCCCCAGACGATGGGCGCCAGCCCGAGGACGACGCTCCCGACGACCGAGTAGACGGCGAAATAATGGCTCCGACCGGTCTCGGGAATCGTCGCCATGGCGAGGCGGGTGCTGGCCAGGTTCGTCGTCGACGCGCCCAGCCCCATGGCGAACATCAGCGCGAGGACGAGCGGGATCGAGGCAGGGAGCAAGCCGGCGGACAAAGCGACCCAACCGACCATCGATGCCATACAGAAGAGCGCGGTGGCGACGAGAATGGGGCGGCTCCCGATCCTGTCGAGCCATTGCCTCAGAATGAAGAGCGTGGAGATCCCGCCGACGAAGGTGGCCGCGCCGAGGAGCAGGATGCGGCCATCCGGCATCGTGGTCGCTTCCCGCAGGAAGGCGACCGCGAAGGCCGACAGCCCGCCGCTGGCCATCGACCAGAAAACAGTAAGCAGGAGGAGCCGGCGGAACGGTTGCTGGCAGAGCATCGTGCCGATCCTTACGGGAGCGACCGCGTTGTAGAGGGCCTCGGGGTCGTGGTCTTCAGGGATTCTCTTCAGAAAGGCCAGGCTGGCCGCGCCGGCGCAGGCGCTGAAGGCGAAGAGGGCCGCGAAGTGGCCGCCCGAGGGATCGCGCCCCAACGTGGAGGCCGCGAGCACGAACGCGACCAGGCTGGCCGCGTTCGTCACCGCCGACTCACGGGTGAGATAGCGGCCGCGCAGGGCGTGCGGAATGATCGAGGTGATCCACGGCAGCCATCCGCACGAGGATAGGCCCCGGCTCGTGTTGAACAGGAAGAGGAGGACGAGAATCGCGGCGAGCTGCCCGCCCTTTCCAAGCGGGCCGGCGCACAGCGGCACCGCGACCATGAGGGCAATGAAGGCGACCCGCACCGACCAACCCCCGATGACGAAGCGCTTGTGCCCGACGCGTCCGACAAAGCGCGCCGCCGGAATCTGCAGCACGTTGAGCAGCGGCAGCATCCCGGCGATCAGCCCGAGCTGCGTCGCCGTCGCCTCGAGACTCTTCGCGTAAAGGATTATCGGACTGCCGACGATCATCTGGAAGGACAACGCGTTGAAGGCCGCGAATCCGTAGGCATGCGCAACCCCCGCGGGCAAGCGGTGCGACAGGGACTGGGGCGGATCGGACGGGGACGCCGTCATATCAAGGCGAGGAGACTCATGGGTGGGAGCGGGGGACTTTCGTGCTCTCCCGCGGTAATTCGAGCGGAATCTCGTCCTTCCCGACCGCCCGCCTCCTTAGACCCCTCGACGAGAATATCCCTATATTTTGTCCTCCAAACCGTCCCGTTTGATCGCACCGCGATAGGGAAGCGGCGTCGGGCGGTCAGTCGTCGAGCGGGATCTCGATGCTCTGGCCTTGCTCCGGCATCGCGTTGATGACAGCCTGGAGTTTGGCCCGGATCTCCGTTGTTTCGGCGGAGGCGGGGACGGGGGATTTCTCGAGGATGTCGGCGCGGGTGTCGAAGAGTTGGCCGTCGCCGTAGAGTTTCCAGCGTCCGTCGCAGGCGAAGCGGCGGCCGAGGGTATCCTTGGCGTTTTTCGGGCGCGGGTTGTAGTAGCAGAACCAGGTGGCGCGCGGGTTTCCCTTCTCGCCCCGGAGCTGCGGGAGGAAGCTGCGTCCGTCGAGCGGCACGCCGTCGGGCGGCTTCACGCCCGCGACTTCGGCGAGAGTGGGAAGAAAGTCGCTGAAGTCGACGAGATCCTCGACGACGCGCGGCCCGGGAATGCCGCCGGGCCAGCTCGCGATGAGCGGCTCGTGGATGCCGTCGTGGATCATTTTCCCTTTCGCGCCTTTCACCTCGCGGCCTTGGAAGGTCGAGCGGAGCTTCACGTTCGTCCCGTTGTCGGCGGTGAAGAGAAGGAGCGTGTTCTCGCGGAGGCCGAGCTCGCCAAGGCGAGCGTCGAGTTTGCCGACGAGGTGATCCATGTAGAAGACCATGTCCTCGAAATTCCGCTGCGGGTCGCGGCTTTTCTTGTCCTTGCTGAAGGGCGTGGGCGGAAAGGGATCGTGGACGAGCACCATCGGGTAGTAGAGGAAAAACGGGGTTTCCTTGTGCCGGGTCACGAAGTCGAGCGCGAAGTCGTTGATCACGTCCGGGCCGTAGATGTCGTCGGGATACTGGGTGAAGCCGTCGTTCGTCTCGAGTCCCGCGCCCCAGTAGCGCTCGGGGCGCTTCGTCAGCTGCCAGAGACAGAATTCATCGAAACCGGCTTCCTCGGGACGCATCCCCTTGCCGGGGATTTTCGTCTGCGTCCCCCAGAGCTGCCACTTTCCCGCAACCCCGGTCTTGTAGCCCGCGCCCTTCATGAGATGCCCGAAGGTTTTCTGGTCCTTCATGAGGATACCGAAGGAGTGGTAGTTCCGCACGTTGCTCTGGCCGGTCATGAGCTTGACCCGGCTCGGCGTGCAGAGCGGCTGCGAGTAACAATGGTTGAAGCGCAGGCCTTCGGCGGCGAGGCGGTCGAGGTTGGGCGTCTTGTACTGCGTGCTGCCGTAAGCACCGAAACACTCGTGCCCGACGTCGTCGGCCATGATGAGGATGACATTCGGTTTCTCCGCTGCGGCGGCGGAGACAAGGCCCGCTAGGGCGAGGAGGCTCGAGAGCGCACGAGGGTTCATCGTGCCAGTTTACCCCACGAAGGAGGGTGAGATCCATCCCATAATTTCGATCGTTTTTGTCGGATTCCCCCAAGCGGCCCGTTCTGGTAGGGTGAAAGGGCATGCATGTTGAAACCTCCATCACTTCCGCGGAAGACCGCGACCTGCTCCGGCAGTTCGCGGCCGGGGCTTCGGCGGCGGCCTTCGATGAACTGGTGCTCCGCCATCTCGATCCCGTCTTCTCGGCGGCCCTGCGCCGGGTCAACGGCGACCACGCCCTGGCCGAGGATGTCACGCAGACGGTCTTCATCGACTTCGCCCGGAAGGCGGGACGCATTCCGCCCGACATGCCACCCGGAGGATGGCTGCACCGCCATACCGGCTTCGTCGCCTCGAAAATGATCGACCGCGAGCGCCGCCGACGCGCCCGCGAACGCGAAGCCGCCACCATGAACACGACCCCGCATTCCACCCCCGCCGATCCCGAATGGTCGGCCACCGCCCCCCTGCTCGACGCGGCGATGGACACGCTGCCGGACTCGGATCGCAATGCCATCGTGTTGCGTTTCTTCGAGCAGAAGGATTTCCGCTCGGTCGGCGCCGCGCTGGGAATGAGCGACGATTCGGCGCAAAAGAAGGTCAGTCGCGCGGTGGAGAAACTGCGCGGCATCCTGGGGCGTCGTGGCGTGGCGAGCACCGGGGGCGCGCTCGCGTCGTTGCTGGCCGTGCATTCCGTGCAGGCGGCACCGGTCGCGCTGGCAGGACAGGTTTCCGCCCAGGCCCTCGCAGGCGCGGCGGCGTCGGGTGGCAGCCTGACCGGGGCTTTGGCGGGACTGAGCACGACGGCGCGTATCCAGGGAGCCGCGGCCCTCGTCGCGCTCACGATGGCCGCCGGTCTTGGAGTTCCGATGCTGAGGGAGCCGGAAAAACCCGCACCTTCCATCGCGAGTGGTACGGCCCCGGTCGCAACCCCGGTCGAACCAGCGCCGAAACCCGGCGCCGCCGCGGCTCCGGCCCCCGCGCCGATGGACGTCAACGCCCTCGTCACCGCCGCGGCCGCGGAATGGCGTGGCGGCCGCGAGGGCGTGGCCGCCACGGCGAAAGCGCTCGGCTTCCTCAGCCAGATCAAGCCTTCCGAAATGCCCGAAGCCCTCGCGCTCGCCGCAGCTCACTCCGACGAACCCACCCGCGCCCTGCTCACGAAGAACCTGCTCAGCCATTGGGCCGAAAGCGAACCCCGCGAAGCGATGGCGTGGGCGACGAGCGAGGCCGCCGACGCGCACCAGGCCGACATCGTCCAGGGCGTCCTCAACGCCTGGGCCGGGCGCGATCCCGGCGCGGTCATGGGCTGGGCCGGCAAGACCGGCACCGTGCAACGGAGCCGCCTCAGCGAATCCGTCATCGCGACCGTTTTCCGCACCCTGGCCCAGGACGATCCGGCCACCGCCCTCGCCCGACTCACGACCTTCTCCAATCCGAACGAGCGCAGCCAGGCCCTGCGCGGGATTCTCGATACCGTCCGCACCGACGAGGAACGGGAAAGCATGGCCGGCCTCATCGCCGCGATCCCGACCGACGAGATCCGGGTGCAGGCGAGGCGTTCGCTCGTCGAGCAATGGGCCCGCCGCGACGTCGCCGCCGCCGCCGCCTACGTGGAAGTGGCCGAGCCGGCCTGGGAACGCACCCGCCTCATGGACAGCCTCGGCTTCACCTGGCTCCAGAGCGATCCCCTCCCCGCCGCCGAATGGTGGGTCGCCCACGCGCCGGGCCCGGACACGCTGGTCAAGATCATCAACGTCTGGGCCCAGCAGGATCCCAATGCGGCCGGACTCTGGCTGGGCACGCAGCCGCCGGGACCAGCCACCGACACCGCCCGCATGACCTTCGCCCGGCAGGTCGCCGACCTCGATGCCGAGAGCGCCCTGCGCTGGGCCGAATCGGTCGCCGACGCGCCGATGCGCGAGGGCACGATCGATCACATCTTCGCCGCCTGGCGCGGCCGTGAGGCCGCGGAAGCGAACGCCTTTTTGTTGAAATCCGGCTGGCCCGCGGACCGCGTCGAACGCCTGAACGCCAAGCCCTAACCAAGAAAGAAGAGCACCATGAAAACACCCGCCCTCATAACTCTGGCCGCGCTGGCGGCCCTCCTTTCCCCCGCGACCGCCGGGGACTACACCTTGCACGAATGGGGCACCTTCACCGCGGTCATCGGTTCGGATGGCACGCATCTCGATGGCGTCGAGCGCGAGGACGCGCCGTTGCCCGCCTTCGTCTATCATCTCGACCACCCGCGTCCCGAAGAGCAACGCATGACCAAGGGCCTCGCCTTCGACCGCAGCTTCGCCGGAGTGAACGTGCGACTCGAAACGCCGGTGCTCTACTTC
>JAHEDC010000371.1:0-4172 GCA_024641425.1 Verrucomicrobiales bacterium
CATGAAGCGTTTTCCCGCCATACTCGCCGTTTCCACCCTTACGGGCGCGCTTTCCCTGAGCCAGGAAATCGTCTGGGTGCATTTGCTCGGTTTCATGACGGCCGGTCGCCCCGAAGCGTTCGCTTTCATGCTCGGGTGTTTCCTTCTTGGGATTGCGGGCGGGTCGATGCTCGGGATGCGGGCCTGCCGGAAAGGATGGAACCGGAGCCGATTCGTATGCACGATGCTGGGGCTTTCCGCCCTTGTTTTCCTCCTCGCCGTGCTTTCCGTCTCAATGGTGGCGTCGAATCCCTGGAGCGCCCAGACCGTTCTCTACCTCGGGGTGATCGTGACCGCCTTCTGTGGCGGAGGTGTCTTTCCCGTTCTTTGCGAACTGGGCGATGAAGCCCGGGGCGGCGGCGGGGGCGTTTCGGTCGCGTGGGTTTACGTGGCGAACATTGCCGGCGCGATGCTGGGATCGCTCGGCACCGGGTTCTGGCTGATGGACGTGATGGGGATCGGGGACATCGTGCTCGCGCTGGCTGGCTTCGGTATTCTGGTCGGTGCGGGGGCGGGCCTTATTTTTGGGGGGGGAACGGGAATGGGGTTTCGTCTCGACATGCTCGGGCTGATCGTGATCGGCGGGGGCGCGATGATGATCGGGCGTCCGCTCCTGCACGAGGATTTCCTGGAGAACCTCCAATTGGAACGCCCGCCGAGTCGGCCGTTTCGATTCGTGGTCGAGAACCGGAGCGGCATCGTGACGGTGGCCCGCGACGAGGCGGAAGGCGACATCATCTACGGCGGAGGCATCTACGACGGGCGTTACGCGGTTGAACCCTACGCGGGGAATGGCATCCACCGGGCCTACATGATCGCCTGCATGCATCGCAATCCGGCGAAGGTTCTGGAGATCGGAATGAGCAGCGGCTCGTGGGCCTGGGTGCTCGCGCGGCACGATTCCGTGAAAAGCATGGACATCGTGGAGATCAATCCCGGCTACACCGATCTGCTTCGCGCGTATCCCAACCACGCGACGCTCCTCGACGATCCGAAAGTGACGATTCACATCGACGACGGGCGGCGCTGGTTGAATCGCAACGACGACACCTTCGACTTCATCCTGATGAACACGACGTATCATTGGAGGAGTCACGCCACCAACCTGCTTTCGAGGGAATTCCTGGCCTTGTGCAAGGCGCACTTGAAGCCGGGCGGCATCGTTTACTGGAACACGACGCACAATGAGGACATCCTGCGCACGGCGGCGGAGGTTTTCACCCATGTCACCCATTGGTCGAATTTCGTCGCGGCCAGCGACGAACCCTTCGATATGACTCCCGAGGAACGCCGCGCGAATCTCCTGCGCTTCGTGCGGGACGGAAAGCCAATCTACCTCGAGAACGACCGGACGACGAAGGAACTGGAGTTTCTCGTCGAGGGGGAATTGCCTGAAATGGCGGACGCGCTGAGGGCACGGGAGGATTTGCGCGTTATCACCGATGACAATATGGTGACCGAATTCAAGAACGATCCCAAGCGATGGATCGACCGTGACCGCAGCTGGGGGAGTCTCTTCCGACGCATTCGCGGCGAGCCATCGGCTGCAACGGAGAACTGAGCCCTGAAAACCGAAAACTACTTCCGCCACGCCTTCGGGAATCCGATCGAGCTGCTGTTTCGCCTGGTGCTGGCGGGGCTTTTTGTCTGGGCGGGCGTGTTGAAGGCCATTGATCCGCTCACGACGGCGGATACGGTCCGGAACTACGAGATCATCGATGACCCCTGGGCGATTTGGGTCGCGGTCTGCCTTCCGTGGTTGGAGATCCTCTGCGGCGTGGCGATTCTCTTTCGCGTGCTTTACGCCGGGGCGCTGTTCCTGATCGGGACGATGCTCGTGGGGTTCATGGGCGCGATCGCCTCGGTATGGATCCGGGGCATCAATGTCGAATGCGGCTGCTTTGGCGCGACCGAACGCGACGCGAGCTATCCTGTCATCCTTCTCCAGGATTTCGGGATGTTACTCATCGTTTTCGGGCTGGCATGGTGGGAGAGGCGGCTTGGCAGGAAATCCCAAGGCATCGTCTCCGAGCCCTGATCCCGGCGCTCCCACGCCTGACGACATTCGATGAGGGCGCGGCGCGAGCGACCTTAGTCCTCCACGCCCATTTCTTCATGAACGGTGCGAACGATGCGTTTGTCGATTTCGAAGAGGGCCCGTTGTTTGGTCGGGTACTCGTGGGCGGCGAGGAAGAATCGGATGGCATTGAGGCGGGCCCGCATCTTGCTGTCGGACTTAATGATGGTCCACGGGCAGTCGGCGGTGGAAGTGTAGAAGAACATATCCTCCTTCGCCTTCGTGTATTCGGGCCAGAGTCCTTGCGACGCCATATCGACCGGGCTCAGTTTCCACTGTTTGAGCGGGTCGTTCGTCCGGCGGCGGAAGCGATGGGCCTGCTCGTTCTTCGAGACCGAGAAGTAGAACTTGTGAAGGCGGATGCCGGAGCGGATGAGCATTCGCTCGAACTCGGGCACGGAGCGGAGGAATTCCCGAACCTCGTCGGAAGTGGCGAAGCCCATGACCCGCTCGACCATGGCGCGGTTGTACCAGCTTCGGTCGAAGAGGACGATTTCGCCGTCGGTCGGAAGGTGGCGGACGTAGCGCTGGAAATACCATTGGCCCTTTTCGAATTCGGTGGGCTTGTTCAATGCGACGACCCGGCAGCCCCGTGGATTGAGGTGCTCGATGAAGCGCTTGATGGTGCCTCCCTTGCCTGCGGCGTCGCGGCCCTCGAATATGACGACGACCCGTTGTTTCGTTTCCTTTACCCAGTTCTGGAGTTTCAGCAATTCGACGTGAAGCGGGGTGATGAGTTTAAGATAGTCGGAGCGCTTGAGATTTCCGATCTCGGTTGTCCGGTCGTCGGGAACCAGATGCTTTTTATTCTTCTTGGAGCCCTTTGAGGGAAGGGAGGGGGCGTCGACGCGGTCTAACGTGATTCCGCTCGGAGAAACATTCGGGACGGCGATGCGTCTCCCTTTCGAACGAGGCGGATCGGCATCGAGGGCTTCGTTCTCAAGGAGCATGGTGTCATCGAGTTCGGGATCTCCGTCATGGGAGACGGGAGCCGGCAGAGCCGGCGCGGGCCTGCTGCCGTTCCGGGTGGAAATTCTCGCGGGCGTTTTCGCCTTGGTGCGTGGACGGGGGGATGCTTTCTTCTTCGGTTTCATGGCATGTTTCGATTGCCGGTATCCTACGCTTCGCCGAGTCGAGGGGCAGTGCATAAATTGTCCAAAGCTGCCCGGATTTGGTGGCTGAAGGCTTCCGCGCCCTCAGTAAGGGAGCTTCGTCGCGGTATAGCAAAGGAGGGGACTCCGCATTTTCTGGCCATCGGAGGACGCGAGCTTCGGTGTCTGGATCTGGTAAACGAAGCCGGGCTTCATGTCCTCGACGACGAGTGCAACGGATTTTCCATCGGCAGAAAGCCGGGTCGAAGTGATGGAAAGCCTGGATTTCTCCTTCTGCGGGGAACCGTAGGCCGGATGGTAATCATAGCGGTAGCGTTCGATTTCGTAGGTCGCGGGGTCGGAGCCCAGTTTCGCGTCGGCCGGCTGCGTGAACTCGAGGGTGAAGCCGTCCTTCGCGATCCGCGTGGCGAGGATTTCCATGGAGGGGGCACCATCGCCCTTCACATGAAGGAGCCCTGCGCCTCCGGCCCACGAAAGGTGGGTTTTTCCGATCCAGAGCGCGCCTTCCTTGTCGAAGGCCATGCGGTGGTTGCCGGATTTGAGCCCCACGCGGTCCAGGAAAGGGACGACGGCACCCTGGAGCGCGCCGTCCACTTCCTCAAGCATCACGCGGAGGAGGCGGTCGTTGTTCATCTCTCCGACAAGCAATTGGCCGGCGAAGGGGCCGAAGGCGGCGCTGGATTCGGGGAAGGGCAGCGGCTGGGTGGGGGAATTCGCCATGAGGCCCTGCGGGAAAAGGACGGCTGCGGGCTCGCGGAGGGCATCAAGTTTCTTCACGTCGGCCTTCAGCGGATCCTCCGTCCAACCGTTCCGCCAGACAAGGCTGGCCGGATGGCCGTGGAAGGCGTCCTTCCGCACGTGGTGAAGCTTGCTCGTTCCCAGCCAGTCGCCCTGGTTGTCGGTGACGAGGAGGTGACCCTCGGCGTCGAAGCCGATACCGTCCG
>JAHEDC010000371.1:4182-6736 GCA_024641425.1 Verrucomicrobiales bacterium
GGTGGCTTGGCCGGTCTGGGAGTCGATCTTGATGATCCAGCCCCGATAGGGCACGCGGGAATACATGCGACCGACGGCTCCTTTCACTTTGTTCCAGTTCGCGTAGAAGTCCGGGCGAGGGACGCCGATTTCGCTCCACTCGCCGCGGATTTCGGGTCGGATACCGGCCCCGTTCGAGGCCACGTTGAGGGCGATGAAAAAATTGCCGTCCTTGTCGACGGCAGGGCCAAAGGCGAACTCGTGGTAGTTCCCGGTCATCCCGAAACCGTCGAAGAGGGTCTGGTAGACATCGGCCGTACCATCGCCATCCGCGTCAATGAGGCGGGTCAGTTCCGGTCGCTGCATGACGACGATGTTGTCGGGCGCGAGTGCGGCAATGCCGAGGGGTTCGTGGAGGCCGCGCGCATACATTCTCCAGGTTCTCGCGGCGGGATCGTAGATGGCAACCTCGCCCCGGTGAAAACAGACGGCGAGGCGTCCGTCGGGAAGGAAATCGAGCCCGCCGATCTGCGGATCGATTCCCTCGGGCGTGGGGATCGATTCGATGCTGATCTCCGCCCGGATGGCGGAAGTGGCGGTGAGGGCAAGAATTAGGGGGAGGAGGAGGGATCGGATCATGGCACGTTCATCTCAATGGTGAAGGACTTTTCAGAGCCTTCAGGAATCTCGAATCCCCCCGGAATGGTGCGGGCGGCGGCGCAGCGAAGGGTCACGTTCTTACCTCCATCTATGAGAAAACGGAATGGGCCGCGAGCGCTTGGAATTTCGAAATTCCGCAGGAGTCCCGAGCCGTCGGGTTTTGCGGTTATCGTCTCGAAGACGCTGATGCCATCGACCCGGTACTGGAACTGCGGAATTCCGTCGATCAAGCGGTAGCCGTTGAATCTCACCGTGTTCGCTGATCGAAGGCAGAGGGGAAACGTTTCCAGTGATTCCGACCAAAGCAATTCTCCATTGATCTTAGCCAGCGCGTTGCCGTTTCCTTTCCAATAGGCGGAAGCATCCATGAAGTCGCCCCGCCAAACAGCGCGCAGTTTGCAGGCACCGGCGTCCCAGCAGTAGTTGAGTGTGCCTGGGAGAGCGACCGCGATGGCGGCCGGGCCCGCGTCGGGGAGGAACATCCGTTGGACCGTTGGTCGGGCGACATCTCCAGACTTAGGCGGGGCGTTCTGTTCCTTGAGGAATTGCACGGCGGAAGGCGGAAGGTTCGGGTCCTTTTCAAGGCGTGGCGCCTTCAATCCGACATAAAGCGCGCCATACATGAGAAAGCCGTGGCCAGGAAAGGTGCAGACGTACGGGTAGACCCCTTTTTCCGCCGGAGCCGTGAAGGAAATCTTCTCGCCTTCCCCGGGAGTGAGGAGTTTGGAGTGCAAGAGGATTGCGTCTGATTCCGGAATGTAATCCCGCGCGGGGCCCTCGGCGCCGAGGGCGAGGGCGAGTTCGACAAGGGCCTTCTGCGAGCCAGGCTTGGCCAGGACGAAATTGTGTGGCTGTTCGGTACTGTCGGTATTCCGGACATGGAAGCGCAGTTCCTCCGATGGCTTGACCTCCACTTGAAGCGGATCGAAACGAAGCGGCTCCGTCATCGTGATCGTGACGATGCGGGGCTCGGCGTTCGCGCCGGGGATCAGAATCGCGAGAGAGGAGAAAAGGAAGGCGATGCGGGTCATGGGCAGGCCAAAGAACCGTGCCCTAGCCGGAAATATCAACACAGACGAGGGTCTTTTTGTCCCGGGCTAGGAAGCGCTTTCCCGAGACCGCGGGATACGCGCGGATGCCACCCCCGAGGATCTGGGCGCGTTCCGTGGGGCGGAATTCCTCGCCGTTCGCCGGCTGGAGGATCAACTCGCCCCTCTCGGTGAGGACGAGCAATTGGTCGCCGACGAGGGTGACCGAGCCGGCGGGGAGGCGTGGCGATTTCCAGAGAACGGTGCCGTCGTTCGCGCGAAGGCAGCGCAGTTCCTGGCCCTGCTCCTGGCGTCCATGGAAACCATAGAGATTACCGCCGAAGAAGACGGGGGTGTTGTAATGGCAGTCGAGTTTGTCCTCGGCGGCCCAGATTTCGGTGATCGAGCGCTTCTCGGGGGTCAGTTTCCACACGGCCGCGCCCACGCCGTAACAGGCGGAGAGGAATACCTCGTCGGAGCCGAGCGAAACCGGGCTCGCGGCGTTCACCGAGGCGTCCATGGCCGAACGAAAGGGTTTCGAGAGGATTGTTGCTCCGGTGGCAGGATCAAGGCAGACGAAGCCCTCGCGGGTCAGGCAAAGCGCGCGGCGGGTTCCGGCGATTTCCGCCACGACGGGTGCGGCGTAGCCCGCCTCATGATCGGTCGACTGCCATTTCACTTTTCCGGAGGCAGCGTCGATACCGAGAATTCCGGCCTTCCTCTCGGCACAACCAAGTTGGAGCATGACAAGGCCACCCTCCACGAGCGGGGAGCAGGCCCGCCCGAAGAAGCCCTTGTCTGTCGGCCAGTCCTCGCGGGTGTCGAACTTCCAACCGGCGGTTCCTTTGGCCGCATCGAGGCAGTTGAGCACCCCTTCGGCTCCAAAG
>JAHEDC010000372.1 GCA_024641425.1 Verrucomicrobiales bacterium
GCACGAGATCTACCGCGCCCTCATCGAAGCCACCGCCTTCGGCGCCCTCACCATCATCCGGCGCATCGAGGACTACGGCGTCGCCGTCGACGAGGTCATCAACTGCGGCGGCCTCGCGGCCAAGAACGCGACCCTTATGCAAATCTACGCCGACATCCTCGGGCGGCCCATGAAAGTCAGCGCCAGCGACCAAACCTGCGCCCTCGGAGCTGCCCTCTTCGGAGCCGTCGCCGCCGGCACCGCCGGTTCGCTCGCCGAGATCCAGGAAAGGGTCTGCCGCGTCCGCGAGCGCGTCTACGACCCCATTCCCGAGAACGCCGCCGTCTACGCCGAGATGTACACCCTCTACCGCCAGCTCCACGACGCCTTCGGCACCGCCACCTGGTCCGGGCAAATGGCCAACATCATGAAAGACCTCCTCACCCTCCGCGAGCGCCAGCGAGGGTGACCCTCCGTAGCACGAATTTCCAAGCCCGTGTCCGTGGTTCAGACTTTCCAGTTCGCCCGTATGCAAGCGCTTCAAGCCGGAAGAGAATGACATGAAATCCGACCGGATAGTCGGATCCGTGCTCGGCCTCGCCCTGGGAGACGCCTTCGGGGCCCCTTACGAGGGAGGGGTGCTCGAACGCCTCCTTTGGGCAGTCATTGGCACGACCAAAGGCAAACGACGTTGGACGGACGACACGCAGATGACCCTCGATGTCGTGGCATCCCTCATCGAGCACGGCCGCGTTGACCAGGACGACCTCGCCCACAGGTTTGCCGGATCGTATCGATGGTCGCGTGGCTATGGCCCGGCGGCCGCGCGTATCCTGAAACGCATCCGCCGAGGCCAGCCCTGGGAGGCAGCAAGCCGCTCCGTTTACCGCGAAGGTTCCTTCGGCAACGGGGGCGCGATGCGGGCCCCAGCCGTCGCACTCTTTTTCGCGGAGGCCGACGAAACGGAACTCGTCAACGCAGTCCGCGACGCGACAATGGTCACCCACGGTCACCCTCTCGCCATCGAAGGGGCCGTCCTCATCGGTCTGGCGACCGCGATGGCTTACCACGACGCAACCTCGGAAAGCATCATCGGGCGTCTCGGCCCGCATGCCGCATCGCCCGAATTCAAGACCCGACTTCGGCGGGCAGGAAAATGGCTCGGATCCGAAGCCATTCCCGCAGCCCAAGCAATCGCCACCAAACTCGGGAATGGCATCGCCGCCGTCGATTCCTGCCTGACCGCCATCTATAGCGCGCTCGCCTTTCGCGAAAGGACATTCGACGAACTCCTCGATTTCGTGGTCAAGGTTCGCGGCGATGTGGACACGATTTCGGCGATGGCGGGTGCCATCTGGGGTGCCGCGCGCGGCAAAGGCGCGTTACCCGAAGCCCGATTGCAAACGCTGGAGCACTATGAAGAGCTGAAGATCCGCGCTCGATCACTGGCGAAAGCCGCCGGCAATGATCCCGAAAAACAATCCTCGTGAATCACCCGCGGGATCGAAACCCAGTCCGACGGCGAGAAGGAGCTTTTCCACGCCTCGCCGACGGCAACGCCGGCGAGGACCCGCATCCGCCGGTTTCGAAAGAACCTGAGCCCCCGGACTTGTGAAGGGGCGGGATCGGTTGCACCTTGACCGGCGAAGGGCCCACTAACGGGGCACGGGGGAACATTCCACACCAACCCACACCCATCCGATGAAAACCACCCACGAAATTCTCTCGAAGAGCGGGGCCTTGGCGGGCTCACTGCGCGTGCTGACCGGCTCAAGCTACTCCGGCAAGCGCGCGATCTACATTTCCGGCACACCGGACGGCCTGCGCCTGCTCGCGCAACTGATCAACACGCAGGCGGACGCGGCGGACGGGAATTTTACCAAGCTGGAACGGCGCGCGGACGAGCTGTTCTTCACCACGGACGATTCGGTGGATGTCTTCGAGCTGCACACGACGGTGACCCCGCCGGAACAGCACGAGCCGACGATGGACTGAATTCCGAATTACCGAATCCACCAATCCCGAATCAACGCATCCGCCCATGCTCGACGCCCTCAAGGAAGCCGTCTGCGAAGCCAACCGCCAATTGCCCGCTTCCGGGCTCGTCCACCTGACGTGGGGGAACGTGAGCGGGATCGACCGGGCGGCGGGGATCTTCGGGATCAAGCCGAGCGGGGTCGATTACGAGGCGTTGCGACCGACGGACATCGTCCTCGTCGATCTCGACGGGAAGGTCGTCGAGGGCGCGCTGAATCCTTCCTCGGACACGAAAACCCACCTCGCGCTCTACCGGGCGTGGGAGGGCATCGGCGGGGTGACGCACACGCACTCGGTGGACGCGACGACCTTCGCGCAGGCCGGGCGCGACATCCCGTGCTTCGGCACGACCCACGCGGATCACTTTTACGGCACTATTCCCGTCTGCCGCGCCCTGATGCCAGAGGAAGTGGAGCAAGACTACGAGGCCAACACCGGGAAAGCGATCGTCGAGCATTTCCGCGATCACAGGATCGATCCGCTCGCCGTGCCCGGCGTCCTCCAACTCCACCACGCCCCCTTCACCTGGGGCAAGAACGCGCTCGACAGCCTGCATAATAGCATCGCGTTGGAGATGTGCGCGCGGATGGCACTCGGCACCATGCAACTCAATAGCGCCGCGACGCCGATCCCGCCGCACATCCTCGACAAGCATTATCTGCGAAAGCACGGGCCGGGCGCTTACTACGGACAGAAGGGGCACTGAGGCACGTTTTTTGCCCACTTCGCGGGGAAAGGTGAATGCGAACTTCGCTAACGGCACGATTCGATGCTGGACGCCGTGCGTGCATCGGTTAGTATGGGGGCCCCTTTTTCTCCTATTTTTCCAACCCCTTTCCGATTCCCCACATGGAAGAGCCCGAACATTCCGACGATCACGTGCACACTCTCGCGCACGTCGACGAATACCTCCGCATCGGCCAGGAGTATGATTGCTCCGATATCCACCTCGCCACCAACGCCCGCCCGAGTTGGCGGCGCTTCGGCCAGCTCCAGCCGATCTGGGAGAATTCCGACTACCTCACCGCCGAAGACGCCGAGCGCCTCGTCGATTCCTTCCTCGGCGAGAAGGAAAAACGCCGCCTCAGCGAGACCGGCGACGTCGATTTCGCCTACGCGACCGACTTCGGCCGCTTCCGGGCCAGCGTCGTCCGCCAGCGCCTCGGGCTCGACATGGCCTTCCGGATCATCAACACCTCTGTCCGCACCATGGACGAGCTGGGCTTGCCGGATACCCTCAAGCCACTCACGCAGTACCAGAACGGCCTCGTCCTCGTCACCGGTTCCGTGGGTTCCGGAAAGTCGACGACGCTGGCCGCGCTCATCGACTACATCAACAAGGAGCGCCACGACCACATCATCACGCTGGAGGACCCGATCGAATACATCTTCGCCTCGCAGAACTGCCACGTGAACCAGCGCGAAGTACACACGCACACCGATTCCTTCGCCGTCGCCCTCCGCGGTGCCCTCAGGGAAGACCCTGACATCATCATGGTCGGCGAAATGCGCGACCTGGAGACGATCTCGCTCGCCATCACGGCGGCCGAAACCGGACACCTTGTCCTCGGAACGCTTCACACCGGCAATGCGGCGCGAACCCTCGACCGGGTGCTTGACGTGTTCCCCAACGAGCAGCGCGAGCAGATCCGGATCATGGTCAGCGAATCACTCCGCGGCGTCGTCAGCCAGCAGCTCATTCCACACAGCAGCGGGGAAGGCCGGGTCATGGCGATGGAGTTGCTCATCAACAATGCCGCCGTCGCCGCCTGTATTCGGGACGGAAACACCTTCATGCTCCCGGGCTACATGCAGACCGGTAAGAACGTCGGAATGGTGACGATGGACGATTCCCTGAAAGCCCTCTACAACGTCGGCGCCATCACCCAGCACGAGGCCTTCTCCCGCGCCGACGACAAGGTGCTGATGAAGCAGCACTTCGGCGTCTGAGCCATCCTCACTCCCCCCTCCGTTCCCCATTCCCCCCTTTCGTTTCCTCCGAACCCATTCCCCGTCATGGCCAACAAGATCGACGCCCTTTTCCACACCCTCATCGAGCACGGAGCCTCGGACCTCCACCTCAGCCAGGGACAGCCCCCCAAGATCCGCGTCCACGGTGCCATTACGCCCATCTCCGACGAGATCCTCACCGGGGATACCCTCGGCGAGATGCTCCGGCAAATCTGCACCAAACGCGCCTGGGACAAATACATGAAGACGGGCGACCTCGATTTCGCCTACGAGATGGACGAGCAGTCGCGTTTCCGCTGCAACTACCTCAAGCAAAGCCACGGCTTCGGCGCCGTTTTCCGGCTTATCCCAACCAAGATCGCCTCGCTCGAGCAGCTCGGCATTCCGACCGTCGTCAAGCAGTTCGGCGAACTCCGCAGCGGCCTCGTCCTCGTCACCGGCCCCACCGGCTCCGGCAAGTCGACCACGCTCGCCGCCCTCATCGACTACATCAACATCAACTTCTCGCGCCACATCATCACCGTCGAGGAACCGATCGAATTCGTCCATAACAACAAAACAAGCATCATCACCCAGCGCGAGGTTCCGATTCAAACGCCGACCTTCGCCGACGGCCTCCGTGCCGCCCTCCGGGAAGACTCCGACATCGTCCTCGTCGGCGAGATGCGCGACCTGGAAACCATTTCACTCGCCCTTACCGCCGCCGAGACCGGCCTCCTTGTCTTCGGCACCCTGCATACCAACAACGCGCGGAAAACCGTCGACCGTATCATCGACGTGTTCCCCTCCGACCAGCAGTCGCAGATCCGCACCATGCTCGCGGCCTCCCTGCGCGGCGTGCTCGCCCAGCTCCTCATGAAACGCTGCGACCGCGAGGGCCGCGTCGCCGTGAACGAAATCATGATCTCCACTCCCGCCGTCGCCGCTATTATCCGTGAGGGCGCTACCCAGAAACTCCACGACGTCATCGTCTCCGGAAAGGCCCTCGGCATGCAGTTCATGGACGAGGCCATCTGGGATAAGCTTCGCGAAGGCATCGTTAGTCCTTTCGAGGCCTACATGAAGTCGATCGACAAGAAACGCTTCCGCAGCTATCTCCCTCCCGAGGAAGCGAAAGGCTTCAACGCCGGCGGCGCGGAGATCAAATAACGCCGCTTCCGCCCGAGAACCGCCGCTCTAACAAACGCGCCGGCTGAGTTTGTCCGCCTCCTTGCGGGGCTCCGGCGTCAGCACGAGTGCAGGGCCTCGATGAGGTAGCGGAGTTCCTCGCCGATCTCCTCCGGGCTGTTCACGGTCTGGGCGATCTCGGCCCGCACCGCGTCCCGGAAACTCTGGCGGAGGCGGTGGACGGCCACCTTCAACGCGCCGGCGGCCATGCCGAGTTCCGCCGCCGCCGCGGCCTGCGAGAGATTCTCGCTGTCGCCGACAAGCCATGGCTTGAGCACCTCGAACTGCCTGCCCTTGCCGGCGGTCTCAAGGGCGGCTTGCACCGTGGCGAGCCCGCGCTCCATGACGGCAAGGGCCCACTCGCGGTCGAAGTAGGCGTCGGGCACGCCCGCTGACGGGTTGGGAAGCTGCAGGCCGGGCGAGGTCTCGCTCCCCCCGGATTCGATCGACTCGTGTACCGCGCCGCCGCCGCGCTTCTGGCGTCCATCGCCGCGTCTCCGGTCGGAGAGGAAATGCTTGAGGGCTCCGAGCAGATAGGAGCGGAAGCGTCCCTTCCGGGGATCAACCTTGTCGAGGGCTCCGCCCGAAAGCAGGCGGGCGATGAATTCCTGCGCGAGTTCCCGGCTCTCGTCCTCGCCGCGTCCCTCCCGGCGCAAGAAGCGGAAAACCGGCGTCCAGTAGGCCTCGCAGAGTTCGCCGAGCGCGGCGCGCGCCTCGGGCGCGTCGCCCCGCGCGCGCAGAACCATCGTCCAGCGCGTCGTCAGGAACGCGCCGGGATCCGCTGGAAGCGATTGGTCGGATTCGCTCACGGCCTTTCCTTCAGTTGTTGCTCCATCCGCTCTCTGATCAATGCGGACGGTTTGCCCGAGCCGATGATTTCATCGGCCAGTTCGAAGGGCGCGCCAGGCCTCGGTTCGTTCGCGAGAGCGGCGACCAAGGACAGGGTTTCAGGAGCTCCTAGAGAGCCGTCTTCCTGTTTCGTTCGGATAGTGCCGATTTCAACGCTGAACTGATCGCGGTCGGTCAAGTCCAACTTCTTGAAGCGGACCCTCAGATCCGCTTCTCCCGGAATCGCGTGGTCGTAGGACATCATGAAGCCGCCCTTGAGGCTCTCGATCGTGGAGCGGATCTGCGAGATGGCTTCGGTCGTGTCAGCGCGCCGCCAAGCCCCCGCTCCAATATACCCCGTGAAGTCCTCTCGGTCGGAAGCGACGATGCAGGCATCGAGGCCGAAAGGGAACTCCCGACCGGAAGCGTCCGTGCGCACCATGTCGATTTTGGCCGATTTTCCCTTTGGCACATTGACCTCAAGCGTGACGTCGGGAGCCGCATCCTGCCAGGTGTTTTCGAACACACGCGAGACATCGCTTTCGGGAACCCCGCCGGAGTTCGTGGCACTTGAGGAAGATGACGGGGTCCGTTCCTCCGGCCCCTGCATGGTCTTGGGAACGAAAAACTGCACGAGCGCCAGCAAGGCAATCACCGGCCATGTCCACACCCCGAACATCGCACTTCCGTATCCTCGCTTGCGGCCTCCCGAATCACGGATTTCACCGAGCGCCTTCG
>JAHEDC010000373.1 GCA_024641425.1 Verrucomicrobiales bacterium
CCTCGCGCCGGACTTCCACCAGTTCCTGGCTGCCAAGCCTTCGCTCGAGCGGAAGGATCAGGCGCCCGCCCCCGGGCCGGAGCTGCGCGACCAGTTTCGGCGGAACGCCGCGAGCGGCGCAGGCAACGAGTATGCCATCGAAGGGCGCCTCCTCCGGCCAGCCCTCCGCGCCATCCCCACAACGAATCGTCACCCGATCCGCATAGCCGAGGCGCTCTAACGTCTCCTTCGCGCGCAGGGCAAGCTCCGCCACGATCTCGATCGCGAAAACCGTCGCCCCCAACTCAGCCAGAATCGCGCTCTGGTATCCGCAGCCGGAACCAATCTCCAGCACCCGGCTCCCGGGCCAGATCGCCAGCCGCTCGCTCATGCAGGCAACAATGAACGGCTGCGAGATCGTCTGGCCGCCCCCGATCGGCAATGGCCGATCATCGTAGGCATTCGCCTTCCATTCCTCCGGGACGAAAGCCTCCCGAGGCACGGCGTGCATGGCCGCAAGGACGCGCGGGTCGGAGATTCCCCGCCCCGGCCCGCAGAGCTGTCGCTCAAGATCCGGAAACATCCTCCAAGCTAGTCCGCTTCGAATCGATGCGAAAGCCCTCCTTCCCGAATAAGCAACCGGGCGTTCCCCAAAAAGGAGAACGCCCGGCACATGATGGTTTGGCCTGTCCCTGGGAACAGCCTAAGGAAAGCGCTTACTCAGCGCCTTTCTTCTCCTTTTTGTTCTTGCGCTCCTTCTTGGCCTTCGCGGCCTCGGTCTTCTCGCCGGCTTGCATCCAGCCGGAGATCCCGGCGGACATGTGCTTCACGTTGGTGTAGCCGAGGTCTTCGGCGGCCTTGGCGGCGGCCTTGTAGGCGCTGCAGGAAGGACCACCGCAATAGGCGATGATCAGGGCGTCCTTCTCCTTCGGCAGCGCGTCGGCGAGGGCGTCCTTGCTGACGACGAAGTCGATGGCTCCCGGCACGTGGCCCTTGGCGTAGGACTCGGAACCGTTCACGTCGATGATGGTCGCGTTCTTGGCCTTGATGGCTTCCTTCACTTCCTTGATGCTGACATCCGGGTACTCGCCTGCGAAGGCGCCGGTAATGCCCATGATTCCTGCTGCGATGAATGCGATGACTTTTTTCATTGGTTCTTCTTCTACGTTGGTTTGTGTTTTTCTTCTCGTTGGATTCCTCCGACTCCGGAGATCCGTGACCCATGGGAGCGACGAGAACGGAATGGTATTCCCGAAATTCTCGATGCCAAGGGCAGATTGCGGTGCGAATCGGGCATTGATTACCGGGCCACCAGCCGGTCGAGGCGCAGCCGGTGGCGTTCGTCGAAGAGGCGTCGCCCGGCGAGGGCGACGGCGATGAGCATTCCGAATCCGCTGCCGGCCGCGATGAGGAGCCAGATGAGGATCTGGTATTTAACGGCCTCGCCGGGCGGATTTCCCCCGAGGATCTGGCCGGTCATCATGCCGGGCAGGCTCACGACCCCCGCGACTGACATGGCATTGATGACGGGAATCATGGCGGCGCGGACGGCCTCGCGGCGGAGATCGCCGAGGGCGGTTATTCGGTCCTCGCCGAGCATGAGACGCTGTTCGATGGATTCGCGTTGCTGCCAGGCCCCTTCGGTGAGCCGGTCGAGGCAGAGCGCGATGCCGTTCATGGTGTTGCCGAGGAGCATGCCGAGGATCGGGATCGCGTATTGCGGCGCATACCAGGGAGCGGCGCGCACGGCGACGGCCAGGCCGAAAACGGTGACCGCGAAGGCGGAGACGAACATCGAGCCGGTGCCGATTCCGAATCCCCACCACCCCGCCAAGCGCCGTTTCTGCCGCGCGGCCACCTCGCGCCCGGCGATCGCGAGCATGGCCAGCGCCATGAGGGCGACCCAGAGCGGATTCGTCGTGCGGAAGAGGGTGGCCAGAACGAGCGCGACGAGCGTGAGCTGGAGCGTCATGCGCGCGGCAGCGACCAGAAGCGATCCCGAGACGCCAAGCCCCCGCAGGCGGGCCACGACGGCGAGAGCGAGGACAAGCAGGCCGGCCAGCGCGAGGTCGGTGGGACTGAGGGGGATCGTCTCGTTCATGGAAGAAGGCGGAGGCACTTGTTTTCCATCGTGGCCCGGAGCGTGGCGGCCCGCTCCAATTGCGTAGCCTGGTGGCTGACCCAGAGCACGGGTGCCGCATGTTCCTCGCGGAAGGCGGCGATGACGGCCTCCACGCGGTCGCCGCTCCCGGGATCGAGATTCGCGGTCGGTTCGTCGAGGAGCAGGGCGGAGGGCCGCCGGGCCAGGAGGCGGGCGAGGGCGAGACGCTGGCGTTCGCCGGCGGAAAGGCGGGCGACCGGCCAACCGAGCGCGTCCTTTTCGAATCCAAGCGCGGCGAGGAGGCCGTCCTCGCAATGACCGTCGGGAAAATGCGGAGCCACGGCATCGTGCCACCACCGGGACTCGGCAGGGAGGAGCCCGACCTGCCGCCGCCATTCCGGAGCCGGTGTTGTCGAGCGCCGGGCTCCGTTCAGCAGGACCTCGCCGCCCCCTTGGGGATCGAGATCGGCAAGCGCGCGCAGAAGGAGCGATTTTCCGCACCCCGAGGGGCCGGAAAGCCCGAGGCAGGCTCCCGGTGGGATCCGAAAATCCATCGGCTCCCAGTCGAGGAAAAAGAGGGCTTCGGCGGCGAGTCCATCCATCGGCGTCAATCGATCAGAAAGGCCAGTCGATCTCGGTCTCTCCATGCAGGATGTCGAGGACGACCGGCACGGAAAGCACGTCTTCCAGGATCGCGCGGTTCGCGATGCTCGCGCTATCCCGTTCCTCCTCGACGTGGTTGAGAATGATTCCCGCGCATTCCAGGCCGCGGGCCTGGAGGTTGCGCACGGTGAGGATCGAGTGGTTGAGCGCGCCGAGCTGGTTGCGCACCACGACCGCGACCGGCGCGCCCATCGCGGCGGCGAGATCGGCCATGGTGAAATCGCGCCGGATCGGCACCTCCCAACCACCCGCGCCCTCGACGAGGACATGGGCGTAGCGCGCCGCGAGCGCCTCGTAGGCGGCAAGGATCCGCGCGACATCGACCGGTTTGTTCTCGATGAGCGCGGCCGCCATCGGCGAGGCCGGGGCCTTGAGGGCGACCGGGTTCGCCTCGTCGAGCGACAGCGGGGGAGCGCTCGCGGCGGCGAGGATTTCCGCGTCGCCGCGCCCGCCGCAGGAGATCGGCTTGAACCCCGCCGCCGACTCCCCGCGCGCCTTCAGGGCGTCGAGGAGGAGGCGGGTGACGTGGGTTTTGCCGACATCGGTGTCCGTGCCGGTGATGAAGAGGCGCATCCAGGCACTGTCCCGCAAGCGCGGCGCGTTACAACCCGGAATGCCGGGAATGCTGAATCTGGCAGCGCACTCCGATGGAGAACCGGCCTCCGAGGTCGGAGCGTCTAGCGGTGGCGGCGGCGCACGAGGGCCAGGAGGCCGACCATGCCAAGCAAGGCGGAGGAGGGCTCGGGAATGTTGGTGATCACCAGGCTGTCCGCCAAGGCGAAGATCGCGTCGCCATTCACGCCCGTCGTGCCAAGTGTAAGGGACACGGGCGACCCGTTGCTGGAAAAGTTGGTCGTGAAGCTCGAGGTCGGCTGCAGCGGATTCTGACTGCTAATCACGGCCGTTCCATTCACGATGCCGGTGGCGTCGGTGAAGGTCGTCCGGACATTGCCGCTGATATTCCCCTGTCCGGTGCCTGTCGTGCCGGTGCCACCGTCGTGGAGCAGGCTCGTCCAGCTGTAGAGGCCTGCCGGCAAGCCGGAGACGGTGATGGTAAACATTGCTACCGGATTTCCGCCGGCAGCGTTCCGGGCATCGACACCGATCCAATCGTTGCGCTCGTCGGTGGCGGCACCATTGCGGGTGATCGCCCGATAATCGGCCGGAACGGTCTCCAGATTCGCGCCGGAGACAGCGACATTGATGGTCGCGCCGAACTCTGAGTAGTTGGTTCCAGCGGCGGGAAAAACCACGCCCGTGGTGACCTCGAAGGGCTGGAATCCGGCCGCGGTCGTCCCTCCGGTGGGTTGAAAATCGAGGGAGAGCGTCGCGGCGTGGGAAGCGGCGGTGAGGCACGCCAGGCCGAGGATGGAGGGGAGGAAGGAACTTTTCATGGTGGATAGATCTGGATAAATGGATGACTTCCAGTCATCGGGATCCCGGATGGGTCTCGGTTTTAGGTGATTACGGAAATGGAAGCAATCTTTTTCTAGGCAATTTCTGGATAATTCCGCCCGGGCGAGGTGCGTTTTCGCAACGGCTTTCGTGGGGATGGAAGCCCGTGCGGGAGGGCTTGATCAGGCCACGATCCGGTGGATCACGTTACCCGAGACATCCGTCAGGCGGAAGTCGCGTCCGGCGTGGCGGTAGGTGAGTTTCTCGTGATCGAAGCCGAGGAGGTGGAGGATGGTGGCGTGGAGGTCGTGGACGCTGGTCGGGTTCTCGACGGCCTTGAAGCCGAAATCGTCCGTCGCGCCGTGGACGGTGCCGCCGCGGATGCCGCCGCCGGCCATCCAGACGCTGAATCCGTAGTGGTTGTGGTCGCGGCCCAGCTTGGATTTCCCCCCCTCGCCCAGCTCCACCGAGGGCGTGCGTCCGAACTCGCCGCCCCAGAGGATGAGGGTGTCCTCGAACATTCCGCGTTGCTTGAGATCCGCCATCAGCGCGGCGATGGGGCCGTCGATCTCCGCCGCGTGCCGGCGGATGTTCTCCTCGATGTTGTCGTGATGGTCCCACGGCTGTCCGGCTCCGTGCCAGAGCTGGACGAAGCGGACGCCCCGTTCCAGCAGCCGGCGGGCGATGAGCGTCTGCCGCCCGTGGACATGATCCCCGTAGAGCGAGCGGATGGCTTCCGGTTCCCTGCCGATGTCGAAGGCGTCGGTGGCGTCCATTTGCATGCGGAAGGCCAGTTCGAAGGACGCGATGCGCGCGTCGAGTTGCGGCTGCGGAGCCCGACCGAGGCGGTGCCGGTCATTCAGCGAGCGGAGCAGATCCAGTTGCCGCCGCTGCATGGCGGCGGTGGCGTGCGGGCTGCGGATGTTCTCGATGAGCCTTTCCAGTTCCCGGTGCTGGGGGTCGACGAACGTTCCCTGGAAGGCGCCGGGCAGGAATCCCGCCTGCCAGTTTTCCGAATCCTTGATCGGCATTCCGCCCGGGCACAGGGACACGAATCCCGGCAGGTTCTGGTTTTCCGCGCCAAGTCCGTAAAGGACCCAGGAACCCACGCTGGGTCGGGCCTGCACGCTGTCGCCGCAGTTCATCAGCATGAGCGAGGGCTCGTGATTCGGCACCTGGGCGAACATGCCGCGCACGACGGCGATGTCGTCGGCGTGCGCGGCGGTCCTGGCGAAGATTTCGCTGATTTCCAGTCCGCTCTGGCCGTATTTCCGGAAGGCGAAGGGGGAGGGGAAGGCCGCGCCGGTCTTGCGCTCGGTGAGCGGGTTCTGCGAGGGCAGCGGCTGGCCGGCGTATTTGGCCAGCAGCGGCTTGGGATCGAAGGTGTCCACGTGCGAGGGGCCGCCGTTGAGAAAGAAATGGACGACGCGCTTCGCCCGTGGGGGGAACTGCGGCATGCGTGCCGCCAGCGGCGTCGTCTCCGAGTGCCCTTGCGTGCCGAAGGCCAGCGCGCCCATGCCCATGCCGACACGGGCGAGGAACTCGCGGCGGCTGAAGGCGTCTGGTGCTGGCGGCTGCATGGGGGAGGAGTCTGTCCGGTCTAGTCGACGAAAGCGAACTCATTCGCGAGGAGCAGCACCTGGGCATACTGTTCCCAAGGGTTCAAATACGGCGGTGCGGCCACGGGTGGCCCGGTGAACTCCTCGCGCGCGCTCCAGCGCTGGTCGCCGGAGACGATCACCGGCTCCCAGAGGAACTGGTCGTAGCTGAGCGTGTCGCCGATATCCACGATGAAGTCCAGGAAGTCTCCCGCTTCCATCGCAATTTCGGGCGCATTCATTTCGCTTTCCGCATGATGCACCTTCACCGACCTGAGTTCGCCGTGCCGGCTGGAGACAATGAAGGCGCGGACGCCGTCGCCCTGCTCCGGCTCATGCCTGAGCAGCCCGCTGACACTGAAAACGCCCTGCGCCGGAGCGACCCAGCGACGCACGCAGCCGTGGACGCGCGTATCCCCCGGATGGCCGCCGGTCGCCGTGAGTTGGGCCCACCCCGTCCCGCCTCCCGGGTAGGCGGCGGCTCCCTGCCAGGACGTTCCGGTGAAGTGCGGCAGGGCGGTGAACGCCTTCAGGTTCTTCGACGCGTCGTCGTACTCGCCGGTGCCGTAGAGCCACTGCGTCGGCACCGGATCCGGAGGCGGAGGCGGTTGGCCGGCTTCCGCGGCGGCCAGGAACCGGGTGGCGGCCTCCACTTCGTCGGGGGTGGCATCGCGTTGATAAAGGGCATGGTAAAGAGTCCGCACCCGTTGCTCCGGCGGGCCGGTGGCACAAAGTTCCACCAACCGTCGGGCACGGGCGGCGGCGAAGTCGCCGTTCAGGAAGAACAGCGCCTGTTGGGGGACGGTCGTTTCGTGGCGCACGGCCACGTGAATGTCAGGATTGGCGAAATCGAAGGTGCGGAGGACACCGGTGAGGAACTGCCGGTCGACGTAGGCATAGACGGTTCGCCGGCGGTTCGCCGCCTCCAGCACATCCAGTGTCGTTCCGTGCGTCGCGTTGTCGAGTTCCCCGCTCACCGAAA
>JAHEDC010000374.1 GCA_024641425.1 Verrucomicrobiales bacterium
GGCCCTGGCTGATGCGGATGAGGCCGTCCTTGTTGCCGCAGGAGAGCCAGAGAAGCTTCAATTGCGCCTTGGCCGCCTCCGGATCGGGCACCAGTTCCGCCGGCGGCTTCGTGTTCGGGGCCGACGAGAATCCGCCGATCCAGGCGAAGGTCTCGAGGTGGGTCAGGCCGAAATTCAGCGACTGTCCGCCGCCCATCGAGAGCCCGGCCAGGGCGCGTTTCTCGCGATCGGGATCGACGCTGTAGCGGGACTCGATGGCGGGGATGACATCGTCGAGGAGATCGCGCTCGAAGACGGCGAAGGCAGGCGCGGCCGCCATGATGTCGCCTTCGGCGCGGTCGTTCTTCTGGGCGCGGCCGTTCGGCATGACGACGATCATCGCTTCGGCCTTCCCGTCGGCGATGAGGTTGTCGAAAAGGACATCCGGCGTGGCGAAGCGCTGCCATTCCGTCTCGTCGCCGCCGATGCCGTGGAGCAGGTAGAGCACGGGGTATTTCTTCTCCGGCGTGTAGCCGGGTGGCGTGTAGACGTTCATCCGGCGCGTCGTGCCGACCGTCTTGGACTCGTAGGCGATCATCTCCAGCTTGCCGCGTGCGATGTCGGCGCGCTTCGCGGTGATCTCTTCGGGAGGCTCGGGGTAGGTCTGCTTGTCGTCGGGCCCGAGTTCGATCGGTCCGCCGAAGCCGCCTCGACCGCCGCGGGCCGGGCGCTCAGCCCGATTCGGCTCCGTTTTTGGCGCGGCCTGGGGGACAGCGGGATCGTTGGTCTGCGCGGCGCAGAGCGGGGCCGCCAGCAGACAGAGGAGCGAGAGGGACGGAGGGATTCGTTTCATGGGTTTAGCGTGGGGTCTGGAACGTGCGACGGGGAAAGGGTGGACTTCGGAAGGGTTCTCCTACCCGTCTGGCTGGAAAGTGGCTTCCCGAAGCCAGAATTGCCGGAGGAAGTCTCGAATCATTCCATGGAACGGCCCGCCGGTGAAGGAATAATTGGAAGTGGCGAGTAGGTCCTTGGAGTAGTTTGATGGTGCGAAGACCGCATCACCGACATGAACCGAACCCTTTTCTTCACGCTCGCCCTTCTCACCGGCTTCCAATTCCACACGGTCGTGGCCGAGTTCGTGCATCCCGGCGTGGCGCACAGCAGGGAGAGCCTCGCTTTTGTGAAGGCGAAGCTCGAGGCGGGCGAGCAGCCCTGGGCTCGGGCCTGGGAGAAGCTTCGGTCCTCCGGGGACGCGGATCTTGATTGGAAACCCCGGCCTTTCCCCAACGTCGAGCGCGGGCCGTCGAACAATCCGAACATCGGCTCCTCGGATTTCAGCCGCGACGCCATGGCCGCCTACACCCACGCCTTATGCTGGAACCTCTCGGGCGAGGAAGCGCACGCGCGGAAGGCGGCCGAGATCGTCGACGCCTGGGCGGCGACGCTGGAGGCGATCGGCAACCACGACGCGCGGCTCCTGGTGGGCATGAGCGGGTATCATTTCTGCATCGCCGCCGAAATCCTCAAGCACACCTGGGACGGCTGGCCGGAAGAGAAGCAGGCGAAATTCCGGTCGATGCTGCGCGACATCTGGTATCCGATCATCGTGGATTTCTATCCCTCCGCCAACGGCAACTGGGATGCGTCGATGCTGCAGGCCATGATGGCGATGGGCGTTTTCCTCGACGATCAGGTGATGTTCGACCGCGCCAAGGACTACTTTCTGGAGGGCAAGGGCAACGGGGCGATCGGGAATTACTTCATGGCATCCGGCCAATGCCAGGAGACCGGCCGCGACCAGGCCCATACGCAGATGGGCTTGGAATTCCTGGCCAATACCTGCGAGACGGCGTGGATCCAGGGCGTCGATCTCTACGGAGCGCTCGACAACCGCTTGCTCAAGGGCTTCGAGTACACGGCGAAATACAATCTGGGCCATGAAGTTCCGTATGAGCCCTACCGGAGTTTCGAGGGGCGCTATCATTACAAGAAAATCTCGGACGATTCCCGCGGCCGCCTCCGCCCGATGTACGAGCGGGTCTTCAACCACTATCACAACCGCAAGGGACTGGAGGCGCCTTTCACGGAACAGGCGGCGCTGAAGCTCCGCGCCGACCGTCCCGAGGAGCGGGGGCGTCGCGGACGCGGGCGTGGATCTTCCTCGCACTTGGATACGCTGATGTATGCCGATCAGGCGGCAGATTCTGAGATCCGCCCGTAGTTGCTTTGTTTCGTGGAGAGCGCCTCCCCGATTTCGGGCGATCAGGAAGCACCATCGCGCTTATGGCAGCATGAGTAAGTTCTCATGAGATGCTTCGCGTGGTGGTTTCATTCAAGAACGAGCGTGGATGGACTTATTCCTTGCGAAGATAGATGTATCCTGAACTGTCGGGAGGTGCGTCGCATTTCTGTTTAGGATGCTCTACGGGGAGGATTGAACCGGGAGAAGCCGGATGCGGAAAAATTCGCGTGCTTTCCATTCGCCCTCCAGGGGCACCGATGGATCGGTCAGCGGGACGGGGGTCGTGAAGGTGGTTCGTTTGGTATAGAGCCGCAGGTCTTCGGTGGACTCAATGCAGTATTGGATCCCCGGCAGGGAGAAGTTGAATCCCAGGGTAAGTCCGGCGGGGTTCCCGCCTTCGAGACAGAAGGAGAATTCCCGTTGGGTGAGGATGGAGGTAAGGGTGGAGGCGAGGGCGAAGGAGTCGCTTGCCGGGATGGTTCCAAGGCCCGGGATGACGCTGCTTGCGTTCACTTCCACCGAGACGGGGATTGTCGGCGGGGAGGTTCCGGGGGGTGCCGGGACGGGTTCGCGAAGGCGGAAAGAGGCTTGCCAGGCGTTGGCGAAATCAAAGAACTCGGCCGCGTTTGTGGAGGAAGTGCCGGTGTAAAAGTAAGTGGCAACCTGGACGGATACGCCGCTTTCAGTGACGAGCGATGTCTGCACCTGCCAGTCCGGCGGCGTGGCGACGACGCTGAACTCAAGATCCGCCGCGAATCGGAGTTCGATCCGGTGCGAAAGCACCGCGCCGGTCGTCTCGTAGGCGAGGAGGAGCGGCCCAGCCTCGGAGGCCGCCTGGAGTGTGAGTTGGTTCACCGACAGGTCTGAGGGGTGGAGTGTGATATCGCCCAGAAAGAGTTGAGCCGAAGCAGAGCATGTGCAAAAGGGGAGGAGCAACCCGGTCAGCCCAGCGAGGATACGTGGAGAATCAGCGATCATGCGGGGAGTTGGCAGGAATGGAGTGGCGAAGGTTGCGGAGTTCGGAGGTGACACGGACGACAGCCAACGCGCCCAGCCCGAGGACGAAGAGGGGCGAGGTGCCTCCGCTGTCGGGAATCGAATGGCTGGTTTCAGCCAGAAGGGTGCTTTCGGCGCTGACTGGAACCTGTCCATTGCCGGGGAGAATGGCGCTCGCGAAGATCTCTACCCGCAGCGGGAACTCTTCCGCAGGTGGTTGGCCGACGGAGTCGGTGAAAGAAAATGAAGCGGTCCAAGGAACATAGAAGCTGTAGCTCTCGAGGTCCTTCTGGGGATCAAGTCCACAAAAGTAAAAGGTTGCCAGACCGACCTGCACGAAACCCTCGGTCACCACGGCGCTTTGCACCGACCATCCCGGTTCGAGTTCTCCCGTCGCGAAGTGGAAGTCGGAGGGGAAGCGAACTTCGATTCTGTTTCCCAGGACCGCGCCCGCTGCTTCCCGGGCTACCATTTCGGGCAGAGATCCGGGAGGCTGGGAGATGGTGAGCTCGGTCAGGCTCGAGCCGGCATCCGGCCGGGTGAGACTGATCTGGATGGCCTCCGCAGGCAGGAGGGCCAGCCAGAGCAGGAAGGGGAGGCAGAGCGGGCGGATCATGAGGAACGACCGGTGGAAAAAGGCACGGGAAGGCCGAGTTTACGGTTGGGTAAGGACGAGATCGCGCAGGGCTTCGGCCTCGCTGTCGGTCGGCTCCGTGGTCGTGCGTTCAATGCTCCAGACCAGTTGGTGCAACCCAGATCCCGTGGTAGAGAGAGTGACCGCGACCCAGCCGCCGGTTCCGGTGGCGCTTGCGACTTCCACTCCGTCGAGTGTTGCGCTGAGGCGATGTCCGGAGTCGGCGCGCCATTCGAAATCGGCGGTGAACGCGCCCTCAAGGAAGGTCGCGAAACTGCTCGTCTCCGAGGAATCGAGGTGTGGTGCGTCCAATTGTGTTCCATCCGGGGCGGGCACCCAGGCCGGACCGGTGAGAGCGAGGAGGGGCTGGCTGGCGGCTCCGAGGGCGCTGGCGGTTGTCGCGTCCAGATCGGTTGCGGCGGTTGAGGTCACGAGGGCCCGGTAGTAGCCGGAGTTGTTGAGATTGCTGGCGCTGAGACGTGAGCGGTAGGTGCGCTTTAGTCGGCCGTCTTGCAACCAGTGGTAGCTCAGCAGGAAATCGTCATCGACCGGTTGCCATGTGTTCAGATTGGCGGAGAATTGAAGTTCCAGGGAAGCGTCCGTGAGACCGGAGGCGGTGACCGCGTGGATCTCAATGTAGCCGGCGGAGTTGAAGCGGTCGATGCTGATCTCGGGCGCGGGATTGGCGGTGTTGGGATCCGTGCCGTAGACATACTCCCCGAAGGTGTTGAGGAAGTCGCCGTCGTGATCGGTGCTGCCGAGCACCTCGTCGGAATCGGTGCTGCCGGGGAAGTGGGTGGCACGGAAATCGGCGAAGGTCTTGGCTCCCGTTCCGTCGATGCCGTCAACGATCATAACCGAACCACTCCAGGGGCCTGCCAGGGCGAAGCGGGAGGCGTCGGGGAGGATCGAGAGCTGGGCGACCACGACGCGGTCGCGCACCGGTGAGATTGCGGATGGGGTAATTTCGACCTCGACGGTGGCCACCCCGGGCGGGAACGTCAGCGTGGGCGAGACGGGCAGGTAGTCGCGCCCGTTTTCAGCGGTGCCCGTGAATTGAAGGCTGACATCGAGCGGGTTGCTGAGATCGCCGGTGCGGTGGAAGGAGAGGAGTCCTGGTACCGCGCCGAGGCGCTCGGCGTAGCGCCGCAGAACTTTAACCGTGACCATCGGGGCATCGGCGAGGGTCAGGGCAAGCGGTGTTTCCGGCGCGTCGGTGACGTTCGGTGAGGGCAGGATGCCAACGGCGATCGACTCCGCTTCCGCGAGGGTATCCTGCAAGGGGGTGATCCCGATCACGATTTCCGAAATTCCGGGGGCGAAGGAAACGGATCGCACGGATCCGCTCCCAGCGACTCCGGTGAGGACGTAGTCGAGATCGGCGGTGGCGGTGCCCAGGAAGCTGAGATCGAGGTCGAGCGGAGCGGCGAGGTTGCCAGTGCGACTCAGGGTGAGGGAGCGAGTCGCCACCGTCTCGGTGAGTGCGCTCTCGCTGGCCGTGAGGGTCAAGGCGGTGGGGTACATCGGCCCGCAGAGTTGGATCGTGCCTCCGCCAACAAGGCGAGGCAGGTCGGCGTTGCTGAGTGCCACCCCTTCCAGAATGACGGACTGGTGCACGGAGTCGAGCCCGCCATCAGCGTCGATCTCGACCACTGAGTTGACGGTGGGAAGGCCGCCGCTACGCACCACTTCCGTGCGGATGTTGAGGAACTGGTCGGGGGATCCGGTCTGGCCGGACAAAATGGGAGTGAGGTCGAGGATATCGCCACCCGCTTCGGAGAAATCGGTGATGGTATCATCGCCGTGGCCGGGGAAGATCTGGAAGCGGTCGCCGCCTTCGTCGCCGGTGAGGCGATCGTTGCCAGGGCCGCCGCGCAGGACGTCGGCGAGTTCGGCGCCTCGCAGGATATCATTGCCCCAACCGCCGTTCAGGGCGTTGCGGACGCCGGGATGTCCGGTCGCAAGCTGCGGCGCGGTGGCATTGCGGGCGTCCCAGACTACCATTCCCGACCAACGTGAGAGTTGGTAGTCCTCGAGGCGGGATCGCTGGGCGGCGTCGAGAGGGGTGTTGTAGAGGAGGATTTCGTTGATCCGGCCATCGAAGAACTGGGCGGCGGCACCTTGCAGGATCGTCTGGGACGAGCCGATGGTGGCGTATGAGGCAGGGAGAGTCGCCGTCGTGTCTGCGGAGCCGAAGAGGGAGGAGCCCGCGAGGGCGAGGAAGGAATCGGCCGGGCTGCCAGTGACCGTGACCTGCAAGTCGGTGCCGAAGGATAGGGCGGGCCCTTCGATCAACTGCCCGTTGCGGGATACCAGCAAGGTCGAGGCATGCATCGGGTTGACGCTGCCACCGATGCGCAGGTCGAGACCACCGCCGCGGAAGAGGACCTGGTCGGCGGTGGTGAGGGCATCGGAGTTGAAGGCGAAGAAGGCGCTGAAGTCCGACAGCGCGAGGAGCTTGTCGTCGAGATAGAGGAACCCGGCGGCCCCATCGAACGCGACTCCGGTGGCGTTGCCGGCCGGTTGATTGGGGGCGCTGGGCTGGTAGCCGTCGCGGTGGTTGATGGAACGGTCGGTCCACTCGCCCACGTCTCCGGAGAGGGAGGAGGGCTCCAGCCAAACTGCGGGTTGGGGGCCGCTCTGATTGCCGGGCGAGAATGTTTTCACGAAGAGATCGAAGGCAACGGGTATGTTGGCACCGGTCGTGTCGGTCACCGTCATGGGCAGGACGCTGTCGGCGGTACCAACCGCCACGTCGATCACGATCTCTCCGGCCAGGACGTCTGCGTAGCTGAAGGTGACGGGTGGGGTGAGGGATCCGGACGGGTTGCGTATTCCCAACCCGCCCGCGCCGGCCGTG
>JAHEDC010000375.1 GCA_024641425.1 Verrucomicrobiales bacterium
GTGAGGGCGACGGCTTCGAGGCATTCGGCGACCCGCTCGCGGCGCACCTTTGCCGGGCCGAGGCCGTGGGTGTCGGCGTGGAAATCGAGGAATTCCCAGACTTTCAGATCCGAGGGCACGGGCGCGAGGTCGGGCATGTAGCCGATGACGCGGCGGGCGGCGAGCGTGTCCTCGAGGATGTCGATGCCGGCCAGCCGCACCTCTCCGTAAGTCGGTTCCATGAGGGTGGCGAGAACGTTGAAGGTGCTCGTCTTTCCCGCGCCGTTCGGCCCGACGAGGCCGAAGACCTCGCCGTAGGGGACGATCAGGCTGACCTCGTTCACGGCGATGAAGTCGCCGTAGTCGACCCGCAGATCGCGGACGGAGATGGCGGGCGCATCGGGGCTAGAAGTCATCCTCGTCGTAGAGATCCCAGTCGGGGGGCAGGCTGAGGCCGAGCTGGCGCAGGTCTTCCTCGGCTTTGTAGCGCTGCTGGTTGCGATGGTTATTGAGAACCTCGACCTGCTCCGGACGGAGGACAGCGGCGATGGCTTCCTCGCGGCTCTGTCCGGGCGCGAGCCGGGACGTGTCGCCCTCGAGGCCGTCGAATTGCATGGAAGGATCGAAATGTTCTGAACCCCGCGCCATGAGGCCGAAGACCTCATCCTTCTGCGTCTCGTCGAGTTGGACGAGGTTGTCGAGACGCTGCATCTTGCGGTCGGCCTCGTTCTGCACCGCCTCGACGCGCTCGTTCAGGCGGTCTTCCTTGTAGCGGACAAGGGCGTCGCCGGTGAGGGTGGATTCCATGAGCGCGTCGATGTCCTGGCCCTCCTCCATCTCGCGGCTGGCCCGGATGAGGTCTTCAAGTCCGCTGTGGTCGCTGTTCACGACGTCATTGAAGCGGCGCGCGTTCTCCTCCGCCTGCTCCTCGAACTTTTTCGCGAGCGCCTCTTGCTGGGATTCGGTGAGGTTGTATTTCCGGCTGAACTCGCCGATCCGGCTGTCGAAGCGGCGCTTCTGGTCGCGGACGCGGATGCGGTCGAAAATGGGAGCAAGGTCGCGCATCCACGGCTTCGCGGCGTCGAAGACTCGGTCGAGATCGACGTCCCGGCCGGCGCGGATGTCCTCGGCGATCGAGCGCATGTTGTCGCGCATCGTGCGACCGGGTTTTCCGGTGCGGCCTTCGCCTTCGAGGGCGGCAATGCGGATTTCCGCCTTCTTCAGGGTGGCCTGGAGCATTTCGGTCTGTTCCTGGAGCGAGCCTTCCTCGGGGGGAAGGCTCTGGGTATAGAGGATGGCCCCGGCGATGCCGACAAGAAGCCCGAGGAGGAGACCGGCGAACTGTTTCATCGCGGAGCATAGAGCGGATCGGCGGGGGCGCAATCCGGGGATTGCGCCGGGGGGGAATCCGGTTAGCATGGAGCGAACTGCATTCACAACACGATGGCCGAACAAAACAACGTCCTGGGCTCCCCGCTCATTCCCTGCAGCACCGATCCGGTGACCGGCTTTTACCGCGACGGCACCTGTCGGGTGGGCGCGGATGATCTGGGCTGCCACGCCGTCTGCATGATCGCCACCGAGGAATTCCTCGCCTTCAGCAAGTCGGTCGGCAACGACCTGAGCACACCCATGCCCGAATACGGATTTCCCGGGCTCGTGCCGGGCGACCGCTGGTGCCTCTGCGCCTCGCGCTGGAAGGAGGCCCTGGACGCGGGATTCGCTCCCACCGTCATTCTGGAGGCGACCAGCGAAGCCGCGCTCCAGTATGTGACCCGGAGCATCCTGGAGGAATACGCCCTGCTGGAGCACGAGGCGGACTGAGTCCCGCGTGATGGTCCCTTCCGGCGAAGGGAAAGAGCAGGGCCACGGCTCCGTAACCGTTTGGTTACGACGATTGCTTTGCCAATGGCGGGGACGCCCTCGTAGGTTCCAATTGCACCGACACTGTCTTGTCAAAAGACGCTTCGGCCGGAACCCTGACCCTGTCCTTCCATGACCTCATCGCTTTCTCCCTCCGTGATCATTTGGGATCGACGAGCCACCGCTCTTCTCCTCCTCAGTGCCGTCCTGCTCTGCCTGGATATGCCCGCCAAGGGGCAGGGGCCGGGTTCGCTGGTCTGGGCTTCCGGGCCGGACCTGCCTTCGCCGCGCACGGATTCCGTGGCGATTCTCGCGCCGGACAATGCGATCCTCCTCGTGGGCGGCGCGAGTCCTTCCGGGGCGACGGTTGTCCCCCGGCTGCCGAATGGCGCCGCGAGCTGGACGACCGCTCCGAATCTTGACATCACCCGCATCGCTCCGGGAGCCGTGCGGTATTCTTCGACTGGCATTCTGGTCATGGGCGGGCGCGGCGGGAACGAGTCCACGGACGAGGTGCTGCGGTACGATTACTACGGCGGCGATAGCCAGGACGGGGATAAGATGTCGGCGGTGCGGCAGCAACTCGCCTTCGCCGCCGATGGACTCGGGCGGGTCTATGCTCTCGGCGGGCTGGGAAATTCCAGCCAGGCATTGTCCAGCGCGGAGCGCTACAATCCGTCCCAGGATACCTGGACGGGAATCGCCCCCCTGCCGGGGGCGCGAAGCGGTGCCACGGCGGTCGGGGTGGGCGCGGAGTCCCTTTACGTTTTCGGCGGCGCGGCTTCCGGCGTGGTGCAGGCGACCGTGTTTCGTTACACCATCGCTTCCAATTCCTGGGAAACCCTTGCTCCCATGCCGATCGGGGTACGCGGCGCCGTGGCCGTCCTGACGCAGAATCGGGTCTACGTGATCGGCGGCGTCGCCGCGTCCGGCCCCGTGGATGCCGTGCAGGTCCTGGATCTCGCCACCGGACTCTGGACGCGGGATACCCCGCTGCCGGGCGCGCGCTACGGTCACGGCGCGGTGATCGGGGCCGCGGGACAAATCTTCGTCGCCGGTGGTTACGACGGGGCCGGAATGGCGACCGATTCCGTCCTTCAATCCCAGCGACTGAACATTCCCGAGACCGCCCCCGTCTTCACTACCTCGCCGGTGACGTCGGGATCGCTCGACCGCTCGTATGTTTACCAGGCAGGCGCCACCGGAAATCCCGGGGCTACCTACGCGCTGGTCGTGGCACCGGACGGCATGAGCCTTGACACGGCGAGCGGGGCCATCGCCTGGCAGCCCATGGCGGGACAAACGGGGGCACAGCCGGTGACGATCCGCGCCACGAATCGCGTGGGTTTCGTCGACCAGAGTTTCACCATCAACGTGGTGAGCGACACCATTGCCCCGACGGCCCCGACCGAGGTTCAGGTCGTCGAAGTCACGGCGAGTTCCATCGAACTCGCGTGGAGCGGGGCCTTCGACGCGACGGGGGTGGATCACTACGCCGTCTATCGCCAGTACCACTGCGGATTCCACGGCATCAAACGCTGCTACTCACCCGTGGTGGGAAACATCCCCATCGAAGGCGTCGTCATCGATGGGCTTCCTCCGCTCACTTCGTTCATCTATACGGTCAGGGCCTTCGATGCGGCGGGGAATCCGTCGGCCAATTCCAAATTGGTCTCGTTAAAGACCCTCTCGCCTCCCGTCTCGTTCCGCGCCATCGGAGCGACCAGTCTGCCCGCGAACTTTCCGTTGCAGCTCCAGTTCCTCGCCAACGCGAATCCCGCCGCCACATTTTTCATCGTCTCCGGCCCGCCGACGTTGACCTTGGACCCCGAGACGGGCGTCGCGAGCTGGATTCCGACGCCCGGCGATGTGGGAACGCATACGCTTGTCGTGCGGGCGACGAATTCCGGCGGCACCGCCGACCTGGCCGTGGAACTGACCGTGCGTCCCGATGTGCCGCAGCTCTCGGTGCAATTTGTCCAGGGCGCGGGCGGGTTCCGCAATGCGGTCGCGGGGTTCCCGTGGACGGCGACCGTGGCGGATGGCAGCCACACGCCGTCGAGCTTTGAGATCGTGTCGGGCCCCACCGGGATGACACTCGACCCCGTGACCGGCCAGATCGACTGGTTGCCGACCGCGGCCGACGCTGGAACCGTGGCGGTCATGGTTCGCGCCACCAATGCGGCCAGCAGCGTGGAGATCAGTTTCGAAATCTACTGTCACTTCACCGGGGCGGTTACCGATCTTGTCGTGACCGGACTGACCGATCTCTCGCCGCAGGCCACTTGGAGCGCGCCCGTCGGGGAAGGCTCTGATCTCACCTCCGGTTACACCGTTGTTGCCTCGGCCCGCTATCGATCCGGTCGCACCTACCGCTCGCATGTGGTTCGGTACGAGACCGATGCGGAAAATCCGACGGTTACCTTGAGCGGGCTCGTCGCCGGCCGGACTTACAATCTATATGTCAATGCCGTCGATGAACTCGCCAATCTCGGTCTCACCAATTCGCCGGGACTCTCCTTCGTTCCCCGCCCCGGTCTGCCCAGCGTTTCGTGGACCGTGCGCAATGCGAACGGCGAAACCGGTCTCGTCGCGGGTCAGGCGATCATTGTGCAGTTTACCGCGTTGAACCCCGCCTTCGGCCCGACGAGCTACGCGCCCGTGAACGTTCCTCCCGGTTTCTCATTGAATCCCGTCACGGGCGAAGGCCACTGGACGCCCGCGGCTTCGGATGTCGGCACCGTTTCCGTCATCATCCGCGCCACCAACCTGATCGGTTCGAGGGACCTGACGATCACTCTCCTCGTGCGTTTTTCGGGTCCGGTCCAGAATCCCTTCGCGTCGCGCAACGGAAACAGCGCGGCCGCCAGTTGGAACGCGCCCGTTGACAATGTCTTCCCCATTGCAAGTTATCGCGTAACGATGCACTGGCAGTGGAGCAGTCGATCCTATTCCCGGCCGATGACCACCAACGAAACCAGCCTCGCGTTCGGCCTCAGTCCTACCGGTGCCGTCTGGCACAAGGGCGTGACCATCACGCCGCTCGACGCCTCCGGCAATGCCGGGGTCACCACGCCGCTCATCCCGTACAACGGTGCGCTGCCAATCGGCCTTCCCGCCGCCGATCCGGCCTGGATCGAGCAAACCGCGATTTCCCCCGACGGCACGCCGGTTCTGGAGATCCGCGGTCCGGTGGGGGCCGTCGTGGAGGCGCAGGTTTCCAACGATCTCCTGATCTGGGATTCCCTTGAAACGGTGACCGTGGGTGACGAGGGTGTCATCATGTGTCCGGATCCGCAGAGCCAGAATGCCGGCAGAGGCTTTTACCGGTTGGTGCTCCCGTGATCGTGAGGGCGGGTTCAGGGCCCGCTTCGTGCGATTCGGTCCGTGCCAAGCGGGTGTGGCTTTGGGAAAAGGGCGTTGGCGGGAATTCGGGCTGGAGATGGATTTCCCTTTCACGAAGGGTGGGGTTTTGCTAGTTTCGCCGCTGTGGCCGACTCCCAGAATCCCGTGAATTCAGCGCTCCCGCCCGCCCGTGAGGGGTGGGTGGCGGCATTTATCCGTTGGGTGGTGCGGCGTCCGGCCCTGGCGTTGCTGGGGTCGATCCTACTCATCGGTGGGATGGCGTCGGGGGCGGTGCGGATCCACTCGTCGAAGGATATCCGGGTTTTCTTTCAGAAGGATGATCCGGAGTTGCAGGCCTACGACGCGCTGGAGGCGACGTACGCGAAATCGAACAGCGTCCTATTCGTGATGTTTCGGGAGGACGGGGGGACGATCTTTAGCAAGGAAGCGATCGGGGCGATGCAGTATCTGACCGACGAGGCGTGGAAGATGCCTTTTTCCCGGCGGGTCGATTCGCTGACGAACTACCAGCATTCCTACGCGGAGGGGGACGATCTCATCGTCGAGGACCTCGCTCCTGTGCCTGGCGCGGAGATGACGGACGAGAACCTTGCGACGATGCGCGAGCGGGCGATGGAGAATCCGTTGCTGGTGAACCGGCTGGTTTCTGCCGATGGGAAAGTGATGGCGGCGAACGCGCCAGTTATTCTGCCGGGCGAGGACGAGACGAAGGAGCAACCGGCGGTGGCGGCCTTCGCGCGGGGACTGGCGAAGGAAGTGGAGGCGAAGTTTCCGGGTATCCGGGTTTATCTGACCGGGATCGTGATGATCAACCAGGCGCTGGACGATGCGGTGAACAAGGACGGGACGCAGCTCGTGCCGCTAATGTTCGTCATCATCGTCGTTTGCCTCACGCTCCTGTTGCGGTCGGTCGCGCTGTCGATCGCCGCCTTTGCCGTGATCGTCGGTTCGATCGCGAGTGGCTTCGGCATGATGGGGTGGTTGGGGATCACACTGTCGCCAACGGTGCTCTCGGCCGTGAACATGATCATGACACTGGCCATCGCGGATTCGGTGCATTTGCTTGTCGGCTACCGGGATCGCTTCGCGGCGGGGGCGACGAAGGCGGACGCGATGGCCGGGAGCGTGATCGCGAACCTGAAGGCCGTCTTTCTGACCAGTTTCACGACCGTGCTAGGCTTCCTGAGCCTGAACACGAGCGATTCGCCGCCCTTCCGCGATCTCGGGAACGTCGTGGCGATCGGGGTGACGATGGCGTGGTTTCTCGTGCACTCGCTTCTTCCCGCACTGGTGGTGTTGCTGCCGAGCAAGGGGATGAAGCGGGAGGACAAGGGCGGGTATTTCACGCGTTTCATGCCCGGCCTGGCCGAGTTTGTGATCCGCAAGCGCCATGCGGTGCTGATCACCGGATTGGTGGTGACGGCGGGCTTCGGCGCCTTGATTTTCAAGAACGAACTGAACGACGAGTTCGTCGAGTATTTCGATGACAAGATGGA
>JAHEDC010000376.1 GCA_024641425.1 Verrucomicrobiales bacterium
TGGCCGAGCGCGTTGTCGGGTTCCTTTTCCAGCACGACTTGGATCCAGGCATCGAACTCCGGATCGTCGGGGAACTTGCAAAGATAGTGCAGGGCAAAGACGGGATCGTCGCGGAACTGGGTCTTGTAGGATTGGAGGAAATCCTTGTCGTGGCGGAGGGCGGCGAGGGCGAGCACGGCGGCGGGATCATCGGGATTCGCCTCCAGAAACCGGCTCACTCGGCTGTCGCCGGCTTCGAAGAGGCGGGGAAAATCGGCGGCCGGCTTCTTTTGCGCTCCCGGAACTGCTTCTCCGGGAGGAGCGTTCCGGGCGGGCCGTCGACGGGAGGCGTCCTTCTCGGCGATGCCCTGTCGGAGGAGGAGCACTAGCAACCCGACGGTGAGCGCAAGCGCCGGAGCAACGAGCCACCAGCGAATGGCATCGGCATCATGACGGGAAGGGCGGAGCATCGGCAGGGACGAGCGTGGAACGCCCGAGGATACGATGGGTGCGGGAAAAGTCACCCCCCGGATTCCGCCCCATGCGGGGCGTGACGGCGCGGGAGAGCGCGCCCGTCTTCGAGGTCGTTGGAGCTGCCTGCGTAACGCCTTTACGCAGCGAAGGGGAGCCGTGCGAAGGCATTGCTGCCCGGGAGGATCGGGAAGGCATTCGGGATGGGGAGGAAATGATGTGCCCGGTTCACGCTCGGTCGGTGTAACCTAGTGAAATGATCACGTCTATCCGCGTCTTGTTCGCCCTGGCGGCGCTGCTGGGCTCTTTCCCGCTTCGTGCCGAAACCCGCGTTGCCATCGAGGGCACGCGCTGGCTCGTCAATGACCGGCTGACGCATCCCGGAACCCCCGCTGAAGGCCTGCTCATGAACGCGCGGATGGTCAATGCGACCTTCGAGGATTGCGAGCGGCCCGACTTCGATGCCGAGGCTAATACGGACGCATTCATCGCAGCCCTCCCCGATTACGCCGCGCACGGCATCGATGCTGTCACGCTCAATCTCCAGGGCGGCATGCCCGGTTACGAGGGCGCGGTGAACTCGGCCTTCGGGCCCGACGGCTCGCTTCGGCCGCACTACCTGAAACGCGTCGAGCGCGTCATCCGGGCCTGCGACAAGAATGGGGTCGTCGTCATCCTCGGATTCTACTACCAGCGGCAATCGAAGATTCTTGCCGACGAGGAGGCGGTGCGTGCGGGGGTCGTGCACGCGGCGAAGTGGATTGCGGAGCGCGCCTTCACGAACATCGTCGTCGAGATCGCCAACGAATTTCCCCACCATGGATTCGTCCATTCCGTTATTCGCGACGCGAAGGGACAGGCGAGGCTGATCCGGCTCGCACGGAAAACGATGCCGGGCTTGCTGGTCACCTCGAGCGGATACGGGGACGGGAAGATCGATCCCGAAGTGGCGGAGGCCTGCGACTTCCTCACCCCGCATTGGAACGGGATGAAGGTCGGGGAGATCGCGGACCGGGTCGCGGCGCTCAAGCGCTTCGGCAAGCCGATCGTCTGCAACGAGGATGACAAGGTCGGTGAAAATGCCGCCGCCGCTCTCCGGGCCACGGTCGAGAGCGGAGCCGCTTACGGGCTCATGCTCAAGAAGCACAACCAGACGTTTCCGTTTCGCTTCGACGGCGCGAAGGACGACCCGGTCTTCTATGCCGCCTTGAAGGGGATCACCACGGGAAAGGAAGCCGCAGCGGCCCATCCCGCGAGCGTCTATTTCCCGCCGCCCGAATCGCAGGGTGGTTGGCGGATGGTGGGGAACGAGGACGAGATCGAAACCATCGCCGGCATGGACAAGGCGAAGATCGCCGCGTTGCGCGAGTGGCTCCTGAAATCCGACAGTCGTCCCTTCGCCGCCGTCGTCATCCGGCACGGCATGATCGCCCTTCAGATCGAGCGCGGGAACAGCGCGGTCACCGATGCGCGGCGGGTGGCCTCGGTCTCGAAGGCGGTCTGCGCCACGGTGCTCGCCATCGCTTCCGAGCACAGCCTTTCCATCAGGGGACGCACGATGACCTTCGACGACAAGGCCTTCGATTTCCTCCCCTGGGCGCAACCGCTGAGCGATCCCCGCAAGGCCGACATCACGGTGCGGCAACTGCTCAACCACACGTCCGGCATCTGTCCGGAATCCACGGGTGCGCCGAACGACGGAAGCTGGGACTACATCCTCGGCCACAGCGGCGACCCGCGTACCGCCAAGCTCGCCTTCGCGCCGGGCACCGGATGCGGGTACTCGACCCACGCCCTCGCGCACGCGGCCCTCGTTTGCGAGAACATCACCGGGATGCCCTACGACCAGTTCGCGATCGAGCATCTTTTCAAACCGCTCGGGATCGAGCATTGGTGGTTCCAGTTCTACGAGGGCGGGGAGAAATACGGAAAACATCCCTCGCACGGCCTCGGCCTGCCCGCGCGCGACCTCGCCCGCATCGCCTACTGCATGCTTCATCACGGAAAGTGGGGTGACCGGGAGGTCATCCCGGAGTGGTTCGTCGCCGAAACCGCCGCCCCGACCCACGACGTGAGGACGCCCGAATTGCGCTGGAAGCTGAATCCCGAGGTCTTCTCGCACGGATGGGAACTTCCCTCCCGGCATGACCCGAAAAGCGGCCGCAGCGGTGCGGGCATTCCCGACGACGCCCGTGCGAAGCCCGGCTCCGGCGGTCAGTTGCTGGCCTTCGTCCCCAGCCTCGATCTCGTCATCGCGCGGCAGACCGGCGGGAGCGGCGACTGGGAATTCGAGGAATTCCTCCGGCGCGCCTGTGCCGCGGTCCTCCCGGAAAATCAGCGCCAATAGGTAGCCTTAAGCCGCATCCCCCGGAAGGGCGGGATGCGGCCCGGGAATTCGAAGCGGCCTCAATCCCGCTCGTCGATCGGTTTGATCGGAGGCTGCTCCATCGGGCCGGTATAGTCGGTGAGCGGGCGGTAGAGGCGGTTGTCGTCGAGTTGTTCGAGCACCTGAGCCGTCCAGCCGGCGGCGCGGGAGATGGCGAAGATCGGCGTGAAGAGATCGGTCGGGATGCCGAGCGAATAGTAAACCGTCGCCGAATAGAAATCGACGTTCGCGTTGAGACCCTTCTTCTCGAACATGATCTCGGCGATGCGCTCGGACATCTTGATCCACTTGGGCTCGCCGAGCTGCTTGGTCAGTTCGACCGCCATCTTGCGAAGGTGTGGAGCGCGCGGGTCGAGCACCTTGTAGACGCGGTGGCCGATGCCCATGATCTTCTCCTTCCGCTCCAGTTTGCCCGCCACATAGGCGTCGACCTTGTCCTCGTCGCCGATTTCCTCGAGCATGTGAATGACGCCCTCGTTCGCGCCGCCATGGAGCGGGCCCTTGAGGGTGCCGATCGCCGAGGTGATGGCCGAGTAGATGTCGCTCAGGGTGGCGATGGTGACCCGGGCGCTGAAGGTCGAGGCATTCATCCCGTGGTCGGCGTGCAGGATGTAGGCGACATCCAGCGTGCGCGTGGCTTCGGGCGTCGGCTTCTCGCCCGTGATGAGGTAAAGGAAATGGGCGGCCTCGCTGAGGTCCGTGCGGACGGGTGGGAGATCGAGGCCGTTTCGCGCGCGGTGGAAGTAGGCGACGATGAGCGGAATGCGCGCGCAGATGCTCAGCGCCCGTTCCTCGTTCAGATCCCGGTTCTGGTTCTCGCCCCGGGTGTCGAAAAGACCCAGCATCGAAACGGCGGTACGGAGGACGTCCATCGGGCCGGCGTCCTTCGGCGCGGACTTGAGGAACGCGATGACCTGCTCCGGGACTTCGCGCTTCGCGGCCAGGTCGGCCTTGAAGGCGTCGAACTCGGCGCGGTTCGGAAGTTTCCCGCGGTGGAGGAGGAACATGACTTCCTCGAAGGTCGTGTGGGCGACAAGATCGTCGATGTGGTAGCCGCGGTAGATGAGGATCCCTTCGGCCCCGTCCACGAGGCTGAGGGAAGATTCGTTCGCAATAATGCCTTCAAGTCCTTTTGCTGCTACGGCCATGGGTATCGTGTCGGGTGTGGGATGATGGGGAGGTTGTTCTCTGTTGGGCGGAGGGTAAGAATAGCGGTCTTCCGGGTGAGGTGTAAACCCAATTCGCACCCATTTCCAGAGGATCTTCCACGCTGCCGCGACCACGTAAGCCCGTTACGCCGCCGGCTTTTGGGACTCAACGCGGGGCTGGCCGACGGGACGGGCGCGCTCTGGACTTTACCGCCTCTGGATCCGATAGAACCGGAAAGACTTTTCGACGGGAATTCCCGTCTCCGTATAGGAGGTGATGGGGCCGGTGGCACGGGGATCTGCGATTTCCTGCCAACCGTCGGCGGCAAGGCTGTCGGAGGCTTCCACGCCGTAATCGATCCCGGTGACGGAGTTCCAGGTGACGGTCACGTCGCCATTCGGGGCGCGGTTGATGGTGGTGATGACGAAGGGCGGCGCATCCCCGGTGCCCGAGGAGACGAGGCCGGTGCCCGCCATGCCGTCGAGGACGAGAGTGAAAATCCCGTTGGCCTCGCCGAGCCCCGCGGTGTTCCCGAGCGCGGTGGCGAAGGTCCAGGTGCGGTTGCGGACCACACCGGAGGCCCCGGCTCCGGCATCGTGGAGGGATTTGAGCGCGTCGAATGCCCCTGCGTCGTAGCCGAGCGTCGCATCGTTGCCGACATCGTAGAGGCCCCGCACCTCGCTGGCCGTAAACGCGGAATCCCACACCGCGATGTCGTCGATGCTGCCGGGAAAAGGCTGGAAGACCGCGCCGGCGGCTCCGTTGTTCATGCTGCGGCCGGTGAAGAACTGGTTGGCATTGGTGTTCGTGGCCGTGGTCGCCGTCGTCGTGTCGTTGAGGTGGACACCGTCGACATAGACGATGATGTCGTTCACCGTGCCGGAGATCGAGGGCAGGGTAGCGGTCAGCAGGTGCCAGTTGCCGTCGTTGAGCGTCAACCCGCTCGTGATCATCCGTCCGCCACCGATGCCGACCTCGAAACCGCCGTTCACGTTGTCCACGTCCATGTCCCATTTCGAGCCGTTGCCGTTGACCCCGAATCCGAAGGGGGTAATGAGGCCGGTGGCGGTCGTGCGGACCCATACCGACGCCGTCCTGACCGCCCCGCCGCGCAGGGGCGAGGCCCCCGTCTCGCCGTGGTTGACCCAGTCTCCCGTGCCACCGAGAACGAGCGCGCCGCTCCCGAGCTTCTGGCCGCTCGTCGCGAAGGTCACTTCGTCGCCCTGCGCGACGCCGTCGTTGACGATGCCGGACGAGCCGGCGTTCACGAGGGTGCCGTCGTAGGGAAGATGCACCACCAGCAGCGCGGAAGCGTCCGGAAGAAGCGACAACGAAGCGAGGGCTCCGAGGGAAAGGTGGCGAAGGGAACGAAGGGGCACCATGGGGAATGCGGCCGGTTTTCGGACGGTGGTGAGAGGTGAGCGAAGCGGGAGAAATGCCGGATTTTCCCCGAAGGAAAAGGCGACCCTAGCATAGTGAGCAGGAGAAATCCCGGCAACAGGTTTTCACGCGATTCGCGTGCCGGGACGCGCTGGCGCGATTCACTCGACAAACCGGTGGTTTCCGCACCATCCTCCCGGGATGGCATTGTGGAAGCGCAAAAAAGACGAGTCGCCCCTCCATTCCGCACCCGGCACCTTCAAGGAGCGGGTCGAGGAATTCTGGGCGTGGTACGCCACGGTCGCATCGAGGTTCCTCGACACGATCAACGCCGGTAAATGTGGCGAACTCCAGCCCGAGACCAGCGCGGTTGTGGATCGCCTTTTTCCGGGTTTCGACTGGGTGTTCGGCCCGGGTGCGGCGGACAAGGGCGGCCATTCCTTCACCCTCTCGGGGAACGGCTATCTGCATCGCCAGTTCCTGACCGAATACTGGGCGGCTCACGCTCCCGAATTGCCGGGTTGGACGTTTTACCCCTCGCGTCAACCCGACAAGGTTGAGGATTCCTGTGCGATTGAAGTCGATGGCGTCTCCTTCAAGTTCGGAGAGATCTGGATTACTCCCGAATTGGACGACGAGAAGGAGAAGATCCACGTCACCGCCTGGCACCCCCGGTTCGAGGAAGTCCCCGACAAGAAAATGATGGTGCTCTTCCTGTCCCTCGACGAGGCGCTGGGCGAATACGGGACGGATGCAAGCATCGGCGCGATCGAGATCGGCGATGAGAGGCTCGCGCGGGCCTTTCCGCTGTCCGAGCTCCGGGAATTCGTTGAGCGAACGGAAGCTGAAAAAGGCTGGAAACGCCTGCCGCCAACCGAAAGCGCCACCGTTTACCAGCCGAAGTCACCCTCGACGGCCTATCCGAGAGGGGATGTCTTTGTCGGCTCCACGCGCGATTTCAAGCTGATCCGGGAATACCTGGAAGCCGAAGGGCAACTCGACGATCCCATCGGCGGCACAGGCGCGGAATTCTGCTACGTCGCCATCGACGCGGCCATCCTTCCGAAGGGCGGGGAGATGGATTTTCGCGGGGCGATCGAGGACGCGCTGGAACAGCGCCTCCATCCCGTCGGCAGCGGCCAGGTGCTGGGGGGAGCCACGGGGACAAACCACTGCTATATCGACCTCCTGCTTTTCGATGGAGCGCGCAGTCTTGCGACTGTCATGGAGGTGTTGAGGGAACAGCGGCTTCCCACCGGGACGGCGCTTCATTTCTTCGCCAAAGGCAACGAAGGCAGGAGGATGTTTCTATAGCGGCGCGGGAATCCGATTCCG
>JAHEDC010000377.1 GCA_024641425.1 Verrucomicrobiales bacterium
GATGAACATCCCGCTGTAATCAATGCCCGAGTCCGTGATGCGGGTATTCGGGAGATAGCCGATGAAGCCGTATTTGTCCGGCTCGTCGGGATCGAAGGTAAGTTCGCCGAAGCCCTCGAATGTTCCAAGCTTCACCGGAAGATCGTCCTTCCGATAGCGCTTCCCTTCCCTTCCGACGACGAAGACGAGATCCTTCCCCTCGTGGTAGAACCATTCCCGCCGGATCTCCCAAGCATTGAGCGGCACGCCGTCCTTCTCGACATAGAGGTTGCTCGTGGGATCGAGCATGACCCATTTCCCGTGCTGGTTCGACCAGATCTCGGTCGTCGTGTGCTCGGTCGATCCCCCGTTCTTGTTCACTCCCTGGTGCCGCCGCAGCGCGAGCGGGCGGTCGATCCAGCCGAGACTGGCGGCGGCGGAGACCAGCACCTGTCCATACTGGGCGCAGAAGAACGAATGCCCCTCGTCGATTGCCTCCAGGATTTCGACCGCTCCCTTCGTTTCCTTCGAGGGGCGTCCGAACTTCTTGAACCGCCGGTGCGTCCAATCCATGAGGAGCACCTGGCGCTCGAACTCGTCTTGACCCGGAGCCACCACTGCGTCGAGATCGTACCGCTCGCGCAGTTCCTTGAGTTTGGGGTTGTCGGCGGATTCGAACGTGAACATCTTCGTGTATTCGCTCTCTACAAAAGGGAGCGTGTCGAGTTTGACCACCGTCACGGTTCGAGCGCCTTGATTCAAGGTATCGCCCTCCGCGAGCACCTTCCTCGCATCATCTGGCTCCACCGCGAAAGCGGACCCCAACGCGAGCAGAGAGAACCAAGCAGCCATGCCGCAACGGAACGCGTGGATGCCGGAATCACGAGGGGGAGAATGACGTTGCATGCCCCCTTTCTAATCCTCGCCGTCGGCATTGTCCATCCGCATCGGCATTCCGATGCGACCTCCCATTCTTTCGCTGGAGATTCGCGCCATCTTCGGCACATTTCCCACTTGATCCGACTTCGCTCCATCACCGTGTTGCTTTCCGTCTCGGCCTTGGCCGCCGACGGATGGGCCGACGACGCCCCGTCGCTCTGGTCGCTCGCCCCACCGGCCAACCCGACACCTCCCGAGGTCGCGATGGCCGGGTGGCCGGAGAAGCCGCTCGACCGCTTCATTCTCGCAAAGATCGAAGCCGCCAGCCAGCAACCGACGCGGCGAGCCGACCGAAGCGCCCTTGTCCGCCGCGCCTATCTCGATCTCCACGGACTCCCGCCGACGACCGAAGAACGAAATGCCTTCCTCCTCGACAACCGTCCCGACGCCTGGCCGCGCCTCGTCGATGCCCTGCTCGCTTCACCCCGCTACGGCGAACGCTGGGGCCGCCACTGGCTCGACGTCGCCCGCTATGCGGATTCGAACGGAATGGACGAGGACATCGCCCATCCCGACGCCTATCGCTACCGCGACTACGTCATCCGCGCCTTCAACGAGGACAAGCCTTTCGACCACTTCATCGTCGAACAACTCGCCGGCGACCTCCTGCCGTCCAACAACCTTGACCAGAAGCGCGCGCAGACCGTCGGCGTCGGCTTCCTTTCCGTCGGCCCGAAAATGCTTGCCTGCGACGATCCCGACAAGATGCGCCGCGACATCGTCGACGAGCAGATCGATACCACCGGGCGGGCGTTTCTTGGAATAACGTTAGGATGCGCGCGGTGCCATGATCACAAATTCGATCCCATCACGGCCGCCGACTACTACGGTCTGGCCGGCATCTTCATGTCCACGCGCACGCTGACGAAATACAGCGTCGTTGCCGAGATCCACGAGTACGACCTCTCGGAGCCCGGCGATACGGAACGTCGGAATCGGATCGCCGAACTGGAGAAACAACGGGACGAGAAAGCGACTCCCGATGACGAAAAGGACCGGATCAACACGGAGATCGCCGGTTTGCGGAAAGACCTTCCCCCGGCTTTCGAAGTCATCGGGGTCACGGAATCTCCGACCGAGGACGCGCCCATCCATTTGCGCGGCGATTACCAGACGCTGGGCGACCTCGTACCGCGACGCGTGCCGGTCGCGCTTTCCGGAAACCAGCAAGTGGAGATGCCCACGGCCCAGAGCGGACGCCTCGAACTGGCCCGCTGGATCGCGTCGAAGGACAATCCCCTCACCGCCCGCGTCATCGCCAACCGGATCTGGCGCTGGCATTTCGGGCGCGGAATCGTGCCCACAACGGACAACTTCGGCGTGCTCGGTCTTGCCCCCACTCATCCGAAACTCCTCGACCACCTCGCGCACCAGCTCATCGCTTCCGACTGGTCGCTCAAAGCCCTCCATCGCGAGATCATGCTCTCGGCAACCTACCAGCAATCCACTTCCGCTGATCCCGGCCTGAAGGACGCCGATCCCGAGAACGAACTCTTCGCCCGCTGGCAGCCGCGGCGCGTCGAATCCGAAGTCCTCCGGGATAGCATCCTCTTCACGTCGGGCCGCCTCGACTTCACCATGGGCGGCTCGATGCTCGCCGTGCGCGACAACGCCTACGTCGACCGCGACAAACTCGCCGAGCACGCGAAATCCACGCGCCGCACCGTTTACCTTCCCGTCCTCCGCAGTTCCGGCTACGACGACCAGAACGCCTTCGATTTTCCCGATCCCGCCATGCTCGAAGGCGACCGCCGCAGTTCAACTGTCGCCCCACAGGCGCTCTTCCTCATGAACAGCCCGCTCGTCCACGAGTCCTCGGCGGCCCTCGCGAAACGCATGCTCGACGCCACGCCCAAGGCCTCGGCGCGTGATCGGGCCGGATGGCTCGTGCTCCACGTCCTCGGCCGGGAGGCGACCGAAGCGGAACGTGCGCGCGGCGAGGCCTTCATCTCCGACTACGCGTCCGGCGATGAATCCGCCGCTTGGGCCGCTTTCTCCCGCGTCCTTTTCGCCTCGAACGCCTTCCTCTACATCGAATGACGAAGCTTTGCCGCCAACGGACGCCGATCCCCCTCACCCGCCGCGCCATGCTCCAGCGCGCGGGAACCGGCTTCGGCGCCCTTGCCTTGCATGGCCTCCTCGCGGGAGAATCGGCCGCCGCCAGCGCTCCCGCTCCCTCGCTCGCCCGGGCCAAACGCGTCATCTTCCTCTTCATGCACGGCGGCCCTTCGACCGTCGATCTCTTCGATCCGAAACCCCTCCTTGAACGCGACGCCGGAAAGCCGCTGCCCTTCGACGGCCCGCGCATCGTCTCTAGCCAGACCGGCAATCTGCTCGCGTCACCCTGGTCTTTCCAACAGCACGGCCAGAGCGGCGCGCCCGTCAGCGAGTTGCTGCCCCACATCGCCGCCATCGCCGACGACCTCTGTTTCATCCGCTCGATGTGCTGTTCGAACTCGCGTCATGGTGGAGCCTTGCTCGAACTCCACACCGGCTCCGACACCTTCACCCGCCCCGCCATGGGATCGTGGATCAACTACGGACTCGGCAGCGAGAACGACAACCTTCCCGGTTTCATCACGATCAATCCGAGTGGCAGCCACGGCGGCGCGGGCGCCTGGTCGTCCGGTTTTCTCCCCGCGAAATTCAGCGGCACCCGCATCGGCGGCGGAGCCAACGGGATGAATGTTCCGTTCATCCACAGCCCGCTCGCCGCCCCCGCGCACCAGCGCCAGGAACTCGACCTGCTCGCCGCCTTCAATGCCGACCACCTCGCCGCCCGCGGCCCCGATCCCGAACTCGAATCCCGCATCGCCTCCTACGAACTCGCCTTCCGCATGCAGCGCGAGGTCCCCGGCGTGCAGGATATTTCCAACGAGCCCGACCACATCCGGAAACTCTACGGTGCCGACGAGGAAACGACGAAATCCTTCGCCGAGCAATGCCTCATGGCCCGCCGCTTCAGCGAGGCCGGCGTCCGTTTCGTCCAGGTCACCCACCGCTACTGGGACTCGCATTCCAAACTCCGCGACGAGCACACCAAGCTCTCCGCCCAGATGGACCAACCGGTCGCCGGACTCATCACCGACCTCAAGCAACGCGGTCTGCTCGAAGACACCCTCGTCCTCTGGGGCGGCGAATTCGGGCGCACACCGACCGCGCAGGGCAACGACGGGCGCGATCACAATCCGCACGGCTTCACCATGTTCCTCGCCGGTGGCGGCACGAAGCCCGGCCTCCCGTTCGGCACGACCGACGACTACGGCTACTACGCGCAGGAAAATCCCGTCCACTTCCACGACCTGCACGCCACCATCCTCCACCTCATGGGCCTCGACCACGAGAAACTCACCTACCGCTACGCCGGCCGCGACTTCCGCCTTACCGACGTCCATGGTAACATCATCCACGACATTCTCGCCTGATCACTCTCACCCTGATCTTCCACCTCCGATACCCTCATGAAAACTTCGCTTTCCCTCCTCGCGATTCTCACTACGCTCACGGCCCTACCCTCGTCCGCCCTGGCCGAATCCTGGCCCGTCTGGCGCGGCGACATCGAGGGCTCCGGCAAAACCGCCGAGACGAACCTACCCCTCACCTGGGGCCCGGAAAAGAACGTGCGCTGGCGGGTGGCCCTTCCCGAGCGGGGAAATTCCACACCCGTCATCGACCAGGGACGCGTCTTCGTCACCCAGGCCGTCGATGCGGACAAATTTCGTGGCCTTTACTGCTACGACCGTGAGAGTGGCGCGCTGCTCTGGAAGACCGGACTGACCTACGACAAGGACGAGCGCAGCCATCGCGACAATCCGTATTGCTCGGCTTCGCCCGCCACCGACGGCAAGCATGTCTTCGCGGCCTACGGCTCGGCGGGGGTGGCCTGCTACACGCTCGAGGGCAAGCAGGTCTGGCACCGGGATCTCGGGGCCATCGACCACGAATGGGGCAATTCCTCGTCGCCGGTGCTCCACGGCAAGCTCTGCTTCATCTACCAGGGCCCCGGCAAGGGCGCGCATCTGGTCGCCCTCGACAAGGAATCGGGAGAGACCGTCTGGCGCTACGACGAGCCGGAATGGAAGCCGGGCGAACGCACCGACGGGTTCCGGGGGCGCAGTGACGGCGAAGGCATCATCGGTTCCTTCAGCACCCCGATCCTCATCGTCGCCAAGAACGGTCGGGAGGAGCTGGTCATGACCTTTCCCACCGAAGTCCGCGCCTTCGATCCCGCCACCGGAAAGTCCCTCTGGCACTGCGGTGGACTCAATCCACTCGTCTATACTTCCCCCGTCTACGCCGACGGGATCATTATCGCCATGGGCGGCTACCAGGGGAATTCGCTCGCCGTCCGGACCGGCGGTGACGGCGATGTCACCGACACCCACCGCCTCTGGCACAAGGAACGCCACAACGGAGGCATCGGTTCCGGGGTCGCGAAGGACGGCCATTTCTACTACCACGACTCCGGCGGTATCGTGACCTGTCTCGAGATCGAATCCGGCGACACCAAGTGGGAGGAACGCCTGCCCGGAAAAGGAAAATCCTGGGGCTCGTTCGTGCTCTCGGGTCACACGATCTACTCCCTCAGCCAGCCCGGCGACTCCGCCCTCATCAAAGCGAACCCCGAGAAATTCGAACCCATCGGCGAGGTGAGCGACCTCAAGGAGCACACGAACGCCTCCATCGCCGTCTCCGAGGGCGAACTCTTCATCCGCACCTACGACGCCCTCTGGTGCATCGGCTCCGCCAAGGCCGCTGTTCGGTAGCTCCCCCCTCACGCCCACGCCCTGCGAAGGAAACGCAGGAAGTTTCCGTGCAGGATGCCCTCGATATCGGATTTAGAATACCCGCGCGCGTGAAGAAGGTCAGGTATCCGCTGGAGGTCGGCGATCGATTGGAGATCGAGCGGGGTCTGTTCCGTTCCGAAGGCTCCGTCGAGATCGGAGCCGAGCCCGACATGCCCTGCGTTGCCGGCAAGTTGGCAGTAGTGGTCGAGGTGATCGACGGCATTCTCGATACGTAGTTCCGCGGATTGGGGCGTCGTTTTTCCGCGTTGCCATCCGGGCGTCATCATCCAGGCATCGAAGGTGACGCCGACGACGGCGCCGCGTTCGACGAGCGCAAGGAACATGTCGTCGGCGAGCTGGCGCTGGTGCGGGACGAGCGCGCGGGCGTTGTGATGGCTCGCCCACATTGGCCCCTCGTAACGTTCGACCGCCTGCCAGAAACAGGCGTCGCTGAGGTGGGTCACATCGAGGATCACGCCAAGCCGTCCGGCTTCGCGAAGCAGTTCGAAGCCCCGCTCGGGAAACCCTCCCTCGGTGCTCGTGCCCTGCGCGTAGACGCCGGGGCCGTAGTGCGCGGGTCCAATCGCACGGAGTCCGTCCTCGTAAGAGCGTTCCAGATACCCGAGGGTAATGAGCGAATCCGCGCCTTCGAGGCTGAGGATGTAACCGACGGGAAGACGCGCCCTTTCGTCTTCGGTGGCCCCCTCCCATTTAGCCAGATGCGCTTCCAATGCAGCCGCATCGCGGATCGAGACCATATCACCCGCCTCCTCCATCGCGCGGTACCAGGCGCGCTGCCCCTGCGTCATCGCCCAGGCTTGCGCGGGCGAGCGCCAGCCGAAGACCGGACTGTAGGCATCGTGTTCGAGACGTGCGATCTGGGTAGCGACACAGATCGCGATGCCGGCCCGTCGCATTTCGGGCAGACAGACCGTGCCG
>JAHEDC010000378.1 GCA_024641425.1 Verrucomicrobiales bacterium
AGGCCTACGCGGCTTCCGTCGAGCCCAACCGCCAGCGCCTCGCCCGGATGGTCGGCGTGCGCGATCCCCGCGTGCCCTTCGCGGAGTTGGAGCGGCTGGGAATGGTCGCGCGGAACGGGATGATCACGGCGGAGGCCGTGCGCTGGCCGGTCGTCGGCGACATGACGGCGGAGGGACTGCTGCTGGAGCCCAACAACTGGACGATGCACAAACAAGCGATCGTCGTCCCCGACGCGGGAGTCTCGCCGGAGCAACTCGCGGGCCTCGTCGCGTGGGACGGATATCCAGAAGCCTGGATAAGAGCCGAGGTCGGCTATCGTGTCCTCGTGCCGGCGATCCTCGACCGGAGGGTGAACGAGCGCCAGCTGACACGGCGGGAATTCCTCCACCGCTCCGCCTTCGAACTGGGCCGCCATCTCATCGGCTACGAGGTGCAGACGGTGCTGGCAGGGGTTGATTGGTTTGAGAAGTCAAATCCTGGCGGGCTAACAGATCTGGTTGGAGACGGAGAAGGGGGACTTGTCGCGCTCTACGCGGCAGCTCTGGATGATCGGATCGACTTCACCGCTGTCGGTGGCTATTTCGGTTTACGGGAGGGCATTTGGGCGGAAACGTCAGAGCGCAATGTTTTCGGCCTCCTTGACGGATTCGGTGACGCAGAGATCGCCAGTCTCATCGCGCCGCGTCTCCTTTGGATTGATGTCACCCCCGTGCCGGACTTCGAAGTCCTGCCGGGCACCAAGGGCAAGCCGGGCCGCATCACGTCACCCGATCGCGCCGCCGTCGAAGCCGAGGTTGAGCGCGCGCGCCGCCTCGTCGACGGGTCGTGGATCAGCTTGTTTCCTCTCGACGGGTCCGATCCCCCTGGCAAACCCGCCGATCTCGAAATCCTCGCCCTCCCCGACCCCGCCGCCCGGCAGGCGCGGCTCTTCCACCAGATCGACCGCCACAACCAGCAGCTCCTCGAGGAAAGCCCCTATGTCCGCGCCGAGTTCATGAAGGGCCTCGACACCTCCAGCCCCGAAGCCTACGCCGCCAGCGTCGCCCCGTATCGCGAGACCTTCGCCCGCGACATCATCGGCCGCTTCGACGACGCCCTCCTGCCGCCCAACGCCCGCACCCGCCGTATCGATCCGCCTTCCGATAAGGTCACCGCCTACGAGGTCGTCCTCGACGTCTTCCCCGGTCTCTTCGCCTACGGCCTCCTCCTCGTCCCGAACGATATTGCCGAGGACGAGCGCCGTCCCGTCGTCGTCTGCCAGCACGGGCTCGAGGGCCGCCCGCAGGATACCATCGGCGAGACCGGGCACGGCCACTACAAGGCCTTCGCGACCCGCCTCGCCGAGGAGGGCTTCGTCACCTTCGCGCCGCAGAACCTTTACATTTTCGGAGACCGCTTCCGCCTCCTCCAGTTCAAGGCCAACGCCCTCGGCAAGACCCTCTTCTCCCTCATGGTGCCCCAGCACGCGCAGCTCGTCGGCTGGCTCGGCTCGCTGCCCTTCGTCGATGCCGGGCGCATCGGCTTCTACGGGCTCTCCTACGGGGGGAAATCCGCCATGCGCATCCCCGCCCTCGTTCCCGGCTACTGCCTTTCCATCTGCTCGGCCGATTTCAACGACTGGGTGTGGAAGAACGCCTCCAGCCGCAGCCCGTATTCCTACGTCTTTACCAATGAATACGAGATCTTCGAGTTCGATCTCGGAAGCACCTTCAACTACTCCGAGATGGCCGCCCTCATCGCGCCCCGTCCGTTCATGGTCGAGCGCGGCCACTTCGACGGTGTCGCCCCCGACGAGCGCGTCGCCCTCGAGTTCGCCAAGGTGCGCCACCTCTACAACGCCCGGCTCAAGCTCCCCGGCAACGCCGAGATCGAATGGTTCGACGGCCCGCACACGATCAACGGCAAGGGCACCTTCGACTTCCTGCGCCGGCATCTGCGTTGGCCGGAACGCTGAGCTTACTCAAGCTCCGGCCATTTGCGGGAAAGCAACATCGATGGAAGCCTCACGCGTTTTATGCGCGTTGGAACCAGATTTCTCTGGGGAGGTTTCTTGGTGGCTGTCTTGGCGATCGTGATGGAATTGGTGTATCAATTCAGGTCATTGGTACTGATAGGGTTAGCCATTGAATTTCCTTTCCGCACGGGTCTCCTTCTCGTGCTGGCTGATTCGAGCGCAGCGAGGAAGAAGCGAGGAAAAGCGATCAAGAGCCGCAAAGAGGGTAAAGAGGGAGCCGACACTTTCAAATTCTCACGCCCTTGGCGATGCACCCGCCATCCAATGCAGCTCGCGCCGGATTTCCCTCACTTGCCGAACGGTGCGATGCCGACAATTGCGGACAGGCAAGAGCGCAGTAGTTTGAGAGATGAAATGCCGCATCCTCTTGCCCGTCTTTTTCGTCGCTACCGCTGCGTTCGCCCAAGAGGAAGAAGCAGCTCCCGATCCGGTGGCGGTGCGCGTCGCCTATGCGAGAACGGACGGGGAGATGAACACGCTGTGGAAGGAATTGAAGGAGAAACTAGAGGCGTCGGAGTTCGCGGAATTGCAGGAGGGCCAGCGCCTGTGGCTGGAATACCGGGACTACATGGCAGAATGGAACTCGGATACCGGGGCGAAGGAGAAAGGGAGCCAGGCGGTGCGGGCGAGCGTGGGTTTCCTGGAGACGGCGACGGGCGTGACGGAGGCGAGGGTCGAATACCTGAAGGCGTTTCTGACCGACGCGCCGGATTCCGAGGCCTGGGCGGGCGAGTGGGTGGATAGCTACGGCGGAAGGTTGCAGGTGGAGAATAAGAAGGGCGCGCTGGCGTTCTCGCTGGAGGTCGTGCGCGGCCCGACCTTTCACCTCGGGAATATTTCCGGAAAGGCGGAGGTGAACCGAAATCTCGCGCGCTATACGGATAAGGCGGACGATCCTGAGAAGGTAAAGGCGGAGGGCGAAACGTGGTTGAACTTCACGCGCGACGGGCGATTCCTCGTCCTCGCCGGCGCGAACACGCAGGCGTATCACGGTGCGAGAGCGTATTTTGACGGGAAGTATGTGCGGGTCGGTGACGCCCAGCCTCCGACAGAGGAGCAGGGGGAGGAAGAGTAGGGAGCGTGTCGCGTTTGCCCTCGGGAAGATCCGGGCTAGGCTTGCGCAAATGCCGAAACTCGCCGCTTTCCCGAAACTGTACATGAACGCCCTCTGCAAGGACGGCTCGCTGAGCGTGCGGGAGTGGATCGAGATGGCGGGGATGCTGGGGGTGGAGGGACTGGAGTGGTACGCGGGGTTCCTGGAAATGCAGGATCGGGGGAACTGGAGCCCGCTGCGGGCGGCGGTGGAGGAGGCGGGGATGTGCGTGCCGATGCTGTGTTGCTCGCCCGATTTCACGCATCCGGACGCGGAGTTCCGCGCGGAGGAGGTGGCGAAGGAGAAATTCTGGATCGAGATGGCGGCGGCGATGGGCGCGGGGTATTGCCGGGTGCTCTCGGGGCAGCGCCGCCCGGAGGTCGGGCGCGAGGAGGGGATCGGCTACGCGGTGGATTGCATCCGGGAGTGCCTGCCTTTTGCCCGCGAGCGCGGGGTGACGCTCATCATTGAGAACCATTACAAGGACGACTTCTGGCAGTATCCGGAATTCGCGCAGAAGATGGACATTTTCTGCGAACTGGTAGATCGGCTGCCGGACGAGGGCTTCGGCGTGAATTATGATCCGAGCAATACCTTCCTCGCGGGCGAGGATCCGCTGGAGCTGTTGCGGCGGGTTTCGAAGCGGGTCGTGACGATGCACGCGAGCGACCGGTATCTGAGCGAGGGCACGCTGGACGATCTGCGGAATGAAGAGATGGGGGCCGAGGGCTACGCGAAGCGGCTGCGGCACGGGCAGATCGGCGAGGGGCTGAATGACTATGACGCGATCTTTTCCGAACTGCGCCGCGTGGGCTTCGATGGCTGGATCAGCATCGAGGACGGGGTGGACGGGCTTGATCAATTGGCCCGGAGCGTGGAGTTTTTGAAAGAGAGAATCGCCGCCCACTGGAAGTAATGATCTCTGAACGCTGATTTCTGAATGTTGAATGAACTGAATGCCGGACGTTGGTTTCTGGTCGCGCTGGCGTTGTCGGCGGGAGCGGGGGCTTTGTCGGCGGCGGAGATTTTGCCGGAGGAGCGCGACTTTTTTGAGACGCGGATTCGGCCCGTGCTGGCGGAGAAATGCTACGGCTGTCACTCGCACGAGGCGAAGAAACTGAAGGCCGGGCTGCATCTGGATAGTCTGTCGGGGATGCTGGAGGGGGGCGACAATGGGGCGGCGATTGTGCCTGGTGATGCGGCGGCGAGTTTGCTCGTGGAGGCGGTGGGGTATGCGAATCCGGATCTCCAGATGCCGCCGAAGTCGAGGCTCGACGACGCGGTGATTGCGGATTTCGGAAAATGGGTCGCGATGGGTGCTCCGTGGCCGGGAAGTGACGGCGAGGTGACGGTGGCGGCAAAAGCCGAGGATTTCGATCTCTGGCAGCGGAAGGCCGAGCACTGGGCGTGGCAGCCGGTGACAAATCCCCCGGTGCCGGAGGTGGCGCGGGCGGAGTGGCCGGCGGGCGACATTGATCGCTTCGTGCTCGCGAAACTGGAGGAGAACGGGCTGGCTCCCGCCGGGGATGCGGATCGGCGGACGCTGATCCGGAGGCTGGCCTTCGATCTGACCGGCCTGCCACCGGAGGTGGGCATGGTCGAGAGCTTTGTCGCCGATCCGGCGGCGAATGCCTACGAGCGGGTGGTCGATGAGCTGTTGGCCTCGCCACATTTCGGCGAGCGCTGGGCACGCCACTGGATGGATCTCGTGCGCTACGCGGAGGCCTGCGGGCATGAGTTCGATTATCCGATTCCCTACGCCTATCAATACCGGGACTACCTCGTGCGTGCCCTGAATGCCGATGTTTCCTACCGCCAATTGGTGGCCGAGCATATCGCGGGCGATCTGCTGCCGAAGCCGCGGGTCAATCCGGAGGAGGGATACAACGAATCGGTGATCGGCACCGGCTTCTGGCATCTGGGGGAAGCCGTGCACGCGCCGACGGACGCGCGGGGAGACGAGGTGGGGCGTCTGGACAACCAGATCGATGTCGTTTCGAAGGCGTTCCTGGGCGTCACCGTCGCGTGCGCGCGGTGTCATGATCACAAATTCGACGCCATTTCGACGAAGGATTACTACGCGATCTCCGGCTACCTCCAGAGTTCGCGGCGGCGCGAGGCGATGCTCGACCCGCACGGTCACATCGCGGCGGGGGCGGAGAAACTGCGGGCGCTGAAGGCGGAGGGGGATGCGCTGGTGGCGACGGGCGGCGGGCGCAGAGTCGTGATCGAGGGCGAGGGGGCGGAGGTTTTCGCCGATTTCGAGGACGGGTCGTGGGATGGATGGTTCGTGGACGGCGAGGCTTTTGGCAAGTCTGCCGCGAAACCGGGGGAATGGGATTCCACGGGGAGCGATTCGACACGGATCGCTTCGGGCATGGCGCACAGCGGGCTTTTGTCTCCAAAGTTGGAGGGCAGCTTGCGTTCGCCGACGTTCGCGATTCCAGAGGGTAAGATCTTCCTGCGCGTGAAGGCGACGGGGCCGGGGATTCACCTGCGGGTCATTGCAGACAGTTATATGATGCACACCTACTCGTCGTTGCTCTTCAACGGGATGATTCACCAGAACGTGGACACGAAGGGGGAATGGGCGTGGATTACGATGGAAAACAACCTCTCGAAGTATGTCGGGCACAACGCCTATCTGGAGATCGTGGATGATGGAGAGGGAACGGTGGCGGTCGATGGCGTGTGGTTCTCGAAGGGCGGGGCGCCGAAGGTGACGGAGAGCGGCGAGGACGCGCCGGTGGAGAACGCGGCTCGGCTCGCGGTCTTGGCTGGTGAGATGGTCGAGATTTCGAAATCGCTGCCGCGACCGATGCGCGTGCAGGCGATGGCGGACGGTTCGGCGGAGGATGATCGCGTCCTGCCCCGGGGCAATCACAAGCGGCCGGGCGAGGTCGTGCCGCGGCGCTTTCTCGCGGCGCTGGGAGGCGCGGAGATCGCGGCGCCGGAGACCGGAAGCGGGCGGCTTGAACTGGCGCGGCAGATGGTCGACCCGGAGAATCCGCTCGCGGCGCGGGTGGCGGTGAACCGGCTGTGGCATCATCTCTTCGGGCGCGGCATCGTGGCGACCACGGATGACTTCGGCGTGCTCGGCCAGCGTCCGACGCATCCGGCTTTGCTCGATTATCTCGCCACCCATTTCATGGCCGAGGGCTGGTCGATGAAGAAGGCGATCCGCGAGATGGTGCTGTCCCGAACCTATCGGATGGCCAGTGGGGTGGAACCGGTGGCGGACGCGGCGGATCCGGACAATCTCTGGCTTCATCGCGCGAATGTGCGGCGGCTGGAAGGCGAGGCGATTCGCGATGCGATGCTTTCGGTTTCGGGGCGGCTCGATCCGAAGATCGGCGGGGACTCGGTGCCGGTTTTTGTCACTTCGTTCATGACCGGACGCGGGAAGCCGGGGAGCGGGCCGCTCGATGGGGCCGGACGGCGGAGTCTTTACACGCGGGTATCACGGAATTTTCTCTCGCCGATGATGCTCGCCTTCGAC
>JAHEDC010000379.1 GCA_024641425.1 Verrucomicrobiales bacterium
CGGGACTGACGAGCCAACGGGCGAGGTCGAGGCGATTCGGGTTCGTCGAGGTGCTCTCGAGAGGTGGAAGAAAAGCGGGGGCGGCGGCGGTGAGCGGGCCGGTCGTCTTGTCGGGATTGAGGAAGTCGCCGCGGAGGTGGATGAAAGTCTGGCGCTGTTTGTTCGCGGGGAGATCTTCCATGACCATGAGGTCAACACCGGTGGCGCCGGTGGAGGCGGCCTTGAGTTGGGCGACCTTGTCCGCGAGAGAGGACTGGAGCGGATCGATGCGGCGGAAGGTACCGGCGAGGAGTTCCTGCTGCGCCTTGGTGCGTTTGTCAGGATCTGTCTTCGCGGCCTCGACGAGGGTTTTGCGAAGGGCGGGTTCGAGCGGGCCGACTTGCGGGGCGGTGGCGGCGACGGCGAGGGCGAAGCGACCGACAAGGTAGTCGGGATTCCGCTGGTGGCGGAGGGTGACGGTGATCGGGCGCCCGTTGACGGCGACCGGTTTCGCGAAAACGAAATGGGCCTCGTGCGGGGCATTCATCCGGACGCCGGGAGGCGTGCCCGCGCCGACATTGATCGCCCAGCCGCCGGCGTCGCTGCCATCGATGGCGGCGCGCACCGGGTAGTCGGGCTGGGCGTGGGAGGCGCGGGCGGAGGTGATTTCCACCGTCTCGTCGCCAACGCGCACCTCGACGCCGGTAAGGACAAAGTTGCCGTTACCGGCGGTGCCGGGACCTTGGGCGGGGAGCGAGGGATCGGTGAGGACCTCAAGCCGGAGGGCGGCGATCTCGCGCAGCGGGGTCTTGGCGGTGACGAGGTAATCGTCGTTGCCCTTGGCCTTGCCGTCGGTGAGGAGCGAGTTGTCGGGCAGGAGTCTGAAGGTCGCGTTGGCGGAGGTGAGGTAGGACTCGTAAACGAGCGGTTCCCAGCGGATGTCCTCCTCGACCGTGCCCTGCTTCACCATCGCCTCCCAGCGGGCCTGCCGGGCCTCGGCCTCGCCGCGGACGGCGCGGAGTTTCGCCTCGGCTTCCGCAAGGGCGGCGGCGTCGCCGGGATCGGGGGGCGCGTCGAGGAATTCGCCCTCGCGCACCTTGATCGTGGTGCCGCGATTATTCACATCGGTGCCTTGGTCGAAGAAGGCGAAAAGCCGGTAGTAATCCTCGTGGGTGAGGGGATCGAACTTGTGGGTGTGACACTGCGCGCAACCGACGGTCAGCCCGAGCCAGACCGCGCCGGTGGTATTGGTGCGGTCGACGGCGATCTCGTTGCGGAACTGCTCGTTGTCGGTGCCGCCCTCCTCGTTGATGAGGGTGTTGCGATGGAAAGCGGTGGCGGCGCGCTGGGCGGTCGTCGCGTTTGGCAGCAGGTCGCCCGCGAGTTGCTCGATCGTGAAGCGGTCGAAGGGAACATCGGCGTTGAGCGCGGCGATGACCCAGTCCCGGAAGGGCCACATCGCGCGGAGGCTGTCGATGCTGTAGCCGTTCGAGTCCGCGTAGCGGGCCTGATCGAGCCAGTGGCGGCCCCAGCGTTCGCCGTAGTGCGGGCTGGCAAGCAGACGGTCGGCCAGCGCGCTGACGGCGGCATCGGAATCGGCGGCATGGGCGCGGATGAAGACGTCGACTTCCTCCGGAGTCGGGAGCAGCCCGGTGAGGTCGAGGCTCATGCGGCGGATGAGGGTGCGCGGGTCGGCCTCGGGAGAGGGGGCGATTCCCTCTTTCTCCAGACGCGCGCGGATGAAGGCGTCGATGCTGTTTTGCCCGCTTTCGGCGCGGGGTGGGAGGAACGCCCAGTGCGGCTCGTATTCCGCCCCGGCGGCGATCCAGCGGGTGAGGATGTCGACCTGCTTGGCATCAAGGGCCGGTTTCTTCGTCTTCGGCGGTGGCATCCGTTCCTCCGGGTCGTGGGAGGTGACGCGGGCGAGCAGCTCGCTTTGATCCGGCTTTCCGGGAACGATGGCGAAGCCGCCGTCGAGCTCGGCGGCCGCGCCTTCGAAGGTGTCGAGCCGGAGGTCGGCCTTGCGGCCCTTCGCGTCCGGACCGTGGCAGAGGAAGCAGTTGTCCGAGAGGATCGGGCGGACGTCGCGATTGTAGGAAGGCGCTTTCTCCTCCGCCATGGCGGGGAAGGGCGTGAGAAGGAGAAGGGCCGCGAGGGCGGGGTGGCGGAGGAATCCGGTCATGGGAAAAACCTCGAATTAGCGGAGGCGGGCTGCATCAAAGTGCGCCTTGACCTCGGCGGCGGTCAAGGGACGGTCGTAAAGGGCGAGTTCGTCGAGGGCACCGGAGAAATGGCGGGAATAGTCGGTGAAGCCGGGTGGACGCAGGCGGCCGACGACAACCTGGTAGGCGTCGTCGCCGGGAGGGGAGGAATGCGCGACTTCCTGGTCGGGCCTTCCGTCGATATAGAGGCGGAGCAGGTCACCCTCACAGACGGCGGCGACGTGGGTCCAGCGAAGCGGCTGGTAGTTGGAATTTGAGAAAACGTTGACGCCGCTGGAGCTCTCGGCGGGCGAGCGGTGGAGAAAGCGCAGGCTCCGCGCGCGCTGGATCAGCCCGTCGGCACTCGCCTGCTCGCTCGTCAGTTCGATGACGGAAAGGTAATCGGGGCTCTTGCTCTCGCTGCCGTCGGGATGCGGCGCGGGCCAGCCCGGTTTGATGAGGCCGACGAGCGTGGCATACTGGATGGCGCGGGCGTTCATCCAGAACTCAATGGTGTAGCCGCGGCGGTTGAGGCCGGGCAGGGGCTCGGAAACGAAGAAGCCGGACATGTCCTCGCCGGGGAGGAAGAGGGCGGATTGGTTTTCGGCGCCGCCGTCGAGGTAGACCGGGCCGAAGGTGTGGGCGGGAAAACGGGGCGAAACGGTGTTCCAGGCGGCATTCTGGTCGAGTGTCTCGAAGCGCCAGTAAGCGAGAGGCTTCGCAGCCTGCACGGCAAGGGCGTAGGAGGGGTCGAGCCCGAACTCCGGAAGGAGAAGGGCGAAGGGCTCGACGAAGGATTCGTCGCCCATGTCCATGGCGCGGATGGCGGCGGCGGCGGCGTTGATTTCGAAGCCGTCGCCAGCGCTGGCGCGGTAGTCGCGGACGGTGGTGCCGTTCTTGCCCAGAAGCGAGGCGACGACTTCTCCCTCGCGCACGAGAACACGGCTGACTCCGGAGGGTTTCACGTTCACGGAAAACGCGGTGCCGATATCGACGAGCGCCATGTCCTTCGACCGGATGGTGAAGCCGGAGGCCGATTCCGGAACCTGCGCCGCGACGCGGCCTTCGGTCAGGTAGATTTCCAGCGGGGAGAGAATGACGAAGTCCGCCGGTGCCCCGAGGGTGACTTCCGCACCATTGATGAAGCCGAGGCCCAATTCGCCCTCGCGCAGGGCATAGGCGCCGGTCTTGAGGGAAACGCCGGTTTCCGGCGAAACGTCGTCCCGGTTCCATACTACGCCGCGGGCGCTGCCGATGATGGCGACAGGGGATTCGTCCGGCGCGGGGAGTGCGGCTTCTTGCCGCGTGATGGCGGGGATGTCGCCGCCGTCCAGCACATGGAAAACGAGGGCCAGTCCCGCGCCGACGGCAAGCACGGCGGCGATGGCGGCGAGAGCGGGCAGGACGCGCGCGTGCCGGGTGGGCCGCCGCCCCTCGTTTCCGACGGCGGCGCCTTCGATCTCAAAGCGCCTTCCGACCTCGAGGTGAAGATCGACGTAACGGAGGTAGGTTCGCCGGGCGGACGGCGAGGTGTGCAGCACCTGCTCGAGCCGGGCGTGGCCTGCCTCGTCCAGATGTCCGTCGCAAAGCGCGGCCAGCAGGGTGCGGAGTTCCTTGGGGTCGTAACCAGGGTCAGCGGACATCCCAGCCCTCCTTTCGCAGGGTGCGGTCGACGCAGAGCATCAGGTTCTCGCGGATGCGTTCGAGCGCGTAGTAGAGTTTGTGCACGGAGCGGCCGGCCTCGGCGGCGAGGTCGGAAATCGTCTCGCGGGAGGCGTAACGGCGGCGGAGGAGATCGCGGTCGCGGTCGCTTAGCTTCGCCAGGCAGGCATCGAGCGCGCCGCGGCGCGACCGCAGAACCGGCTCCTCGCCGGCGTAGTCGCTCGCGATGGTGGCGAGGAGTTCATCGCTGAAGATGAGGCGGCTTTTTCCGAGGCGCTTGCGTTGCTTCAAGACCTCGAAGTAGGCGAAGCGCATCGCCCACGGAAGGAACGGCCGCTCGCGGTCGTAGTCCGCGAATTTCTTCCACAGCAACGTCGCCGTCTCCTGCATCACATCATCGGGCTCGCCGCCCATCGGCATCAGCGAGACGATGTAGCGGTAGAGGTCGCGCTCGTGGCGGGTTAGCAGCCGGACGAACGCTTCGGTGGCGTCCTCGGGCAGGATGTCGGGGTCTTCGGGCATGGCTTCTCTGACCAGTATCCTCCCGATTCGTCCCGATTCGGCAAAATTCATCCATTTTGAGATCGGGAAAAAGTTTTTTCGCCTATTTTTCCGAATCGGACGGAGAAAGGCGGATATTTTGGAATGGCACGCGCCTCCCAGCGTGTCGTTTGCCCTCATAACCCCCATCTCCCCTTGCTCATGAAAACTGCCTCTCTTGCGGGCCTGTGCCTGCTTGCTTCCATCGCCTCCTCCCTCTCCGCTCCCATCGGCTACTGGAATTTCGACAACAACGCCGACGACCAGAGCGCGGGCGGCGCGAACGACGGCACCCTCCTCGGCAGCGCGGTCTTTGATGCGGCCACGCCGCGTCCGACGGTGCTGACGACCAGCACGCACTCGGTGCGTTTCGATGGCGCGAACGGCAGTCTGGTCAGCATTAACAACGGAACGGGCGGCATGAAGGTGAGCGACCTTCCCGCCTTCTCCATTTCCCTGTGGGTCAGGGGAGCGCTTCAGGACGACAAACGAGTCTTTTCCGAGGGGTCGACCTCCAATAACAACCCGCTTTACAATATCGGCACCAACGCTGCGGGAGCGGGAGGCGAGGAAGTGGATTTTTACCATCGCCTTTCGAGTGGGACCGTGACCAACAACCACCCGGTTTCCACGGCCAAGGCTTTCAACAACGCCTGGCACCATATCGCCTGGGTCGATGTTGCGGGCACGGTGAGCCTCTATGTCGACGGTGTCTTCGACCGGAACTTCGCGTATACCGACGAGAGCCTGATCGTGGACACGACGACCTTCGGCGGCATCCTCCGCGCCGCGGGGTGCTGTTCCTTTACGGGCAATATCGACGACGCCGCGATCTGGGATGTCGCCCTCACGCAGAACGATGTGACCGCCCTGGCGGGGGGAGTTTCGCCCCTGAACGTTCCCGCCGACCCCACGGACGCGGACGGCGACGGGCTGCCCAATTTCTGGGAGGATCTCTACGTTCTGGACAAGAACGACAACGGGCTCAACCCGAACAACGTCGGCGTTCCCGGAAACCCGGCCAACGGCGCGGCAGGCGATCCGGACATGGACAACCTCTCCAATTTGGAGGAATTCACCCGTTTGACCAACCCGAAACTAGCCGACACCGATAGCGACGGGGTGAACGACGGCACCGAAGTGGCCGACAACACCGATCCGCTCAATCCGGACAGCGACAACGACGGGCTCAACGACGGTCAGGAAAAATCCCGTATGACCAATCCCCTCGTCGTCGATACCGATGGCGACGGCGTCGGTGACGGAACCGAGGTCGCCAACGGCAGCGATCCCCTTGATCCGGAAAGCCCCGGCCTCGCCGCGCTCCTCACGGCCTACTGGCCGCTCGATACCACGGACGGATCCACGACTCCGGACGAAAGCGGGAACGCTTTCGACCTGACTTTGACCAACATGGATGCCACGAGCTTCATCAGTGACGAGGGCCGGGTCGCGGCCTCTTTCATTAATGCCACCAACACCCTGCTCAGCCGGACCCACCTGGCGGGCGAACAGTTGCCGATCAACCAGCACCCCGCCTTCACCGTTTCGATGTGGACGAAGATCACCGGCACCGGCCAGAGTGACCTCCGGATCTTCTCCGAGGGTTCGACCACGAACAATAGTCCGCTCTTCAACCTTGGAACCCGCAACAACGGAGCCAGCAATGTGTTCGACATCTTCATGCGGGGGACGAGTGGGGCGACTCCGAACCACCAGTACTCGACGGCCATGCCTCTGGACGGCACCTGGCACCACATCGCGGTCGCGGTCGAGCAGCAGGGCGGATCAGTAAAACTCTACATCGACGGCGTTCTTGACCGCGACAACATCCCCTATCAGAACGTGTATTCCACGATCCTCGACACCACCAGCATCGGCGGCATCCTGCGCGCGACGGCCTCGAACTGGGTCACCGGACTCGTCGACGACGTCTCGCTTTGGAAGGCCGCGCTTCCGGCCGAAACCATCGTCAGCCTCGCTGCCGGGGACAGCCCGCTGGATCTCATCGGAGGGAAGCCCTTCATTATCACCGCTGTCACCCGCAACGCCTCCACCAACGAGGTCACGCTCACCTGGAATTCGAAACCGGGGAAATTCTACACCGTGCGGTTTTCCACTGATCTCGTCGGGGATCCCCGCACCTGGGCTGATCTTACGGACAGCTGGCCGAGTGGCGGGGAGGCGACAACGTATGTCGAAACCTTCGAAGCCGAAGC
>JAHEDC010000380.1 GCA_024641425.1 Verrucomicrobiales bacterium
CGGTCTTCGAAAGCTCCGACGGCTGTTTTCCAAACCAGCGTTTCCATAGCCCTTTTTCGTGCCCCTTGTATCCCGCGAAAAGCAATGCGAGGAAAATGGCGGCGATCATTTTGAGATTCATTGTGGCCTTGGACTTTTGGAGTGGTTCCCTATTTTATTTATTACGAAAAATATGATAATTATAGTTCATTTGCAATTTTGTGCAACCGATTTGCCGTTCACGCTCCGGAGGCCTTCGATCATCCGGGCGGCCGAGTGCCTCGCCATGAGCGGGGGAAGGGGAATTCGGCTCGGTGTGTGCCGAGGAAGGGGGGCGCGCGTTCTTTCTGATTGCGAAGACCGGGTTCCGGAGGCGACTGATCGGAGATGAAGGAACCCAAAACAACGGGAATCGCAGCCCCGCGAGTGAAGATCTGCGGATTGACCACGTTGGAGAACGCGCTCCACTGCGCGGCAGCGGGCGCGGATTTGCTCGGATTCAACTTTTACCCCGGATCGAAGCGATTCATTCCGTTTGCGGAAGCGGGGCGGTGGCTGGGGGAACTCGAGGGGAGTGTCGAGAGAATCGGTCTTTTCGTAAATGAAGGAAGGGACGGGGTGCTTCGAATCATGGAGAGCGGGCTGATCGATACGGCGCAGTTTCACGGAGACGAGACGCTGGACGACGCGGCCTTTTATGCCGCGCGGGGAATCCGATTCTTCAAGGCATTCCGGGTGAAGGACGAGGAATCGCTCCGTGATGTGGGTGCCTTTTCGACGCGGAGGATCGTGCTCGATGCCTTTTCGCCGACGGGATACGGGGGGACAGGCGAGACATTTGATTGGAATTTGGCTCGGAGCGTGGTGGAGGTCCATCCGGAACTGGAATGCATGCTTTCCGGCGGGCTCGATCCCGGGAACGTCGCCGAGGCGGTCGCGGTGGTGCGGCCCGCGATCGTCGATGTCGCGAGCGGGGTTGAAAGTGCCCCGGGGATGAAGGATATCGCGAAGGTCACCGCCTTCGTCCGGGCCGCGAAAGCGGGAGGAACGCGGGGCGATTGACACGGGGTCGGGCTGTCTTAGAGTCCCCGTCCCATGACAGATTCCCAGAACAGCAGCAAGATCTATCGTATCGCCGTCCTCGCCGGCGATGGCATCGGCCCCGAAGTGATGTCCGAGGCGGTCCGCGTCCTCGACAAGGTCTCCGCCGACTCCGATTTCTCCGTTTCCTATGACGAGCGCCTCGTTGGTGGCGCCGCGCTCGATGTCACCCAGGTGCCGCTGCCGCCGGACACGCTTGCCGCCTGCGAGGCGGCGGACGCCATTCTTTTCGGTTCGGTCGGTGGACCCAAATGGGAATCGCTCCCGCCCGATCTCCAGCCCGAGCGCGGCGCGCTGCTCCCGCTCCGGAAGCATTTCGGCCTCTTCGCGAACCTGCGTCCTTCGGTATGCTTCCCCTCGCTGACCCACGCCTCCCCGGTGAAGCAGTCGGCGGTCGAGGGCGGCTTCAACGTCCTGTGCGTGCGCGAATTGACCGGCGGCCTCTACTTCGGCACGCCGAAGGGCATCGAGATCCGGGACGGCGAGGAAGTGGCGATCGACACCATGGTCTACTCGAAGAGCGAGATCGCCCGCATCGCGCACGTTGCCTTCACGGCCGCGATGGGGCGGGGGAAAAAGCTGACCTCGATCGACAAGGCGAATGTCCTCCAGAACGGCATCCTCTGGCGGCGCACGGTCGAGGAGGTCGCAAAGGACTATCCCGAAGTGGAACTGAAGCACCTCTACGTGGACAACGCGGCGATGCAACTCATCGTCAGACCGAAGGATTTCGACGTGGTCCTCGCCGAGAACCTTTTCGGCGACATCCTTAGCGATGAGATGGCCATGATCGCGGGCTCGCTCGGCATGCTGGCCAGTGCGAGTCTGGGCGCGGGCAAAGGGGACGGACTCTACTTCGGGATGTACGAACCGAGCGGTGGTTCCGCGCCCGACATCGCGGGGCAGGGGATCGCGAATCCGAGCGCGCAGATTCTTTCGGTGGCCATGATGCTCCGCTACTCCTTCGGCGAGCACGCCGCCGCCGACCGGATCGAGGGAGCGGTGCGGAAGGCGATCGACGAAGGCTTCCGCACAGGCGACATCTTCCGCGGTCGGGAAGCGGAGACGAAGGTCGGCACCGTGGCGTTCGGGGACGCTGTCCTGGAGCGGCTTTAGGGGCGGGCATTTTCTCTGGCGGAGTATTTCCGGCGAGCGTAGGGAGCATAGAAGCGGGGCGCGTCAGAGATGTCGCGCAATTCCTTCCGTATCCTTATCCCACTCTTCTTGCTGCTGCTGGGGCCAGGCCTCGCCTCGCGGGCGTGGGCTCAAAACGACGCCTTTGCTTCCCGCACGCTGCGGAGCGGCGATCCACTGGTGGCACCGGTCACTTCGAGCGGAACCAATGGGGGCGCGACCAAGGAAACGGGCGAGATCCTTGCCGATGGAGTCGATTCGGAGGCATCGACCCGCCGCGCGGTCATCGAAGGCAGCCTCGATGGCATCACCTTCTCAGCGGTCGCCGATTTGATTCCTCTCATCACCGGCAGCCCCGCCACCGGTTTCGCGATCACCATCGCGAGCGAGAGCGGCAAGACCTACCGCCTCCAGACGAGCGCGAACCTCACGTCGTGGGCGGATGGCCCATCCAAGCTGTCGGGGGGGCGACGACTTCCTTGACGGTGGCCGGGCCGTTGCCGGTATCGCCGCCCAGATGGTATCGGGTGGTCGAGCGATAGCGCCGGCGATTGCATGGCTGGGATTTCCGGTGTTAGATGCGGGCCGTCACCGACCCGACCCCATGCTGCGCTTTACGATCCTTGGATTCCCCGTCACTGTTATCTGGACCTTCTGGCTCGGAGCCGCGCTCCTCGGCAGCGGTTCCGCGGACACGCGGGAAGGTTTCCAGCAGATGCTGGTCTTCGTCGCCGCCGCCTTCCTCTCGATCCTCCTCCATGAGCTCGGGCACGCCTGGTTCCAGCGGAAATACGGAGGGCGGTCGCAGATCGTGATGCACGCCTTCGGTGGCTACGCGCAGGGCATCGGACGCTACACACGGAACCAGAGCCTCGTGATTACCTTCGCCGGACCGGCGATGAATTTCGTTCTCGCGGCCCTTGCCTATCTTATCGCCCGTTCGATCCACTTCGATCTGTTTTCCATCTACCGGCCGTATGGAATGCCGTTTTTGACCGCCTCACTGATTAGCACCCTGTTTTGGATCAACCTTTCCTGGGGCATCCTGAACCTCGTTCCCGTCCTTCCCCTCGATGGCGGACGTGTTCTCGAGCACCTCATGTACGGGCGGAATCCCGCCCTCCGTTTCCAAATCAGCGCTGTCGCCGCCGTTCTCGTTGCCGTTGCGGGCTTTGTCTGGCTGAAAGCCATCTTCCTCTCCCTCATGTTCTGCTACCTGGCTTTTGTGAACTGGGAGGCCTCGCACGGGCGCCGCATTCGTAATGTTTTCACCGGGCAATAGGAGGAGACCCCACTCAATCAACGAATCAACCAAACAACGAATGTCCAATCCCCAACACCTCGACGATCTCTTCACCTTCCTGCGATTCCCCAGTGTCTCCACCGATAGCCGCCACGCCGGCGATGTGGTGGCTTGCGGCGCGTGGCTGGTGGCGAAACTGAGCGGCATGGGCCTCGCCGCCGCCTTGCACCCGACCGCGCGCCATCCCGTCGTGCTCGCGAAAAACAAGCACGTCGAGGGCCGCCCGACCGTCCTCATCTACGGCCACTACGACGTTCAGCCCGCCGATCCCCTCGAACTCTGGGACTCCCCACCCTTCGAGCCCCGTGTCGAGGGTGATCGCGTCTATGCGCGCGGCTCCACCGACAACAAGGGCCAGATCCTCGCCCACATCCTCGCTGTCGGCGAAACCATTGACGAGAAGGGGGACGTGCCGGTGAATCTCATCATTCTCGTCGAGGGCGAGGAGGAAATCGGGAGCCCGAACCTCGAGGTCTTCCTCAAGGAACACCGCGATGCCTTGAAATGCGATGTTGTCGCCGTCTCCGACACCGGGATGCTGGAGAAAGGACTCGGCACCTTCACCTACGGCCTGCGCGGTATCGCCTGCATCGAGATCAAGGTCACCGGGCCTTCCATGGACCTGCACTCCGGCATCTTCGGCGGCACCGTCGCGAACCCCGCCACCGCCGTGGCCCAAATTGTCGCCAGCCTCCACGATGCCGACGGCCGCGTGGCGGTGCCCGGCTTCTATGACCGCGTCCAGCCGCTCGCCGATTGGGAAATCGAGGGCTGGTCGAAGCTCCCGCTCTCCGAGGAGGCTACGCTCAAGCTCACCGGGGCGCCGTCCCTTTTCGGCGAGGCCGGATTCAGCGATCACGAACGCCGCTGGGCTCGCCCGACCGCCGAGGTCAATGGCATTGGGGGCGGCTACCAGGGCGAGGGCTCGAAGACGATCATCCCCAAGGAAGCATTTGTGAAACTCAGCTTCCGCCTCGTGCCCGACCAGGATCCCGGCGAGATTCTTGGCCTTGTCCAGAAACACATCGAGGCCCACAGCCCACCCGGCGTCCGCGTCGAGGTGAAACTCGGCCATGCCGGGAAGCCCTACCTCACCAATCCGCAGGACGGCTACGGCAACGCCGCCCGCGAGGCCCTCCTGGAAGCCTTCGGCCGCGAGCCCGCCCTCATTCGCGAGGGCGGCAGCATTCCCATCATCCAGACCTTCCGCGATGTCCTCGGCGTCGATACCCTCATGCTCGGCCTCGCTCTTCCCGATTGCCAGATCCACGCTCCAAATGAGAATTTCTCGCTCTCCGTCTTTGAAGGTGGCATCCGCATGAGCCGCCTTCTTCTTGACGCTATCGCCCGGGCTTGAGTTGACCGTAATCGGTCGGATGCACGGACTGCCTAGCTGTCGGGGGGCTGGATGCCCTCGGTTAGTAAAGGTGAATCCCGAAGCGCCGGACGATGGCGGCCGTGAGAAAAAACGCGCCCACCGTCAGCAGCGCCGCGAGAACCATCACCAATGGAAAAGACAGGCCTTTCTTCATGAGCCAAGGGATCAGGAGGAACATCGGCAGCGTCGGCAGGACATACCAGAACGTGTACCACGCGTGGTTCTCGATCTTTGCCGACGGCTGCTTCTCCACGAAAAGCCAGATCATGACGAGCGTCGTCATCCACGGCATCGCCCCGACTGCCGCCCCTAGACGGTCCGCGCGTTTTGCGATTTCGGAAATGCCGACGATGAGCGCGGCGGTGATGAGATATTTGATCCAGACGGGCATCGGGGAAGAAGGGGGTGTGCGGCTTGCAGCGAATACGTGGGCCGAAATTACGACCGATTCCTCTTTCCGTCGATCACGGAATTTCTCACTGTGGTCGACGCCGAATGGCGGGGGTTCTCCTTGTTGTTCTGAAAATTGAGAAAATTGAAGCGCATTCGGCTACCAATCGACGCCAAAAAGGAGGAGAAGTGAGAATGGAACGGCGACCATGCAGAGGGTGATCTGGAGTGCAATGGGAATCCTCCCCCCGCGAAACCCGAGGATCACGAGGATCCACGCCGCGATGATCACCACCCATTTGTGGATCGGAATTTCGGTCAATCCGGGAATGAAGTCCATTCTTGGCTTGGATTCGAGGTCTGCGAGAATGGTTCATTCCTCCGGCGGATCTTAATCCCCGCCCCGGGGGGGGCGATGGTGCGGATGATCACGCTGTCGATCAGCGTTTCGGGAAGATCCGGGTGATTTTCGAGCCCTGGAGGGTAAGCCCTCCCATGAGTCCCTTCTGATCGAAGAAAAAGGCGTAGGTGCCCTCGTTCAAGGTGGCATTCGAGAGCGAGGTTGCGACCCCCTTATCCACGACGACGACGCTGGGATCACCCCCGAATTCCCAGCCTTCACGCTTTATGAACTTGTCGAGGGCCGTCGGGTCCATGAGGAAGAGCGCGTAGCCGAATTTCTGCACCCCAATCTGGAGGCCGTAGGAAATCCCGGCGGTCTGGTAATAGCCGCCGATGCTGCCGTCCGGCCAGATGAAGACGCCATTGCCACCCATGCCGCCGAAGACAAAGCCTCCCTTCACGATGCCGGGAAAGACAAGGATGCCTCGGGCGCTGCGCCCGAGTTCGCGGGCCTTTGGATTGTCGCGGTAGAGGGTGTTCAGGGCCTCTCGCGAGTCCCGTTCAATCCCCGACGCGCTGGCGTTTGCGGCATTGGCCTTGGTGATGGGATTGCTGGCGCAGTTTCCAAGAAAGAGGCAGCAGGCGGTGGCGAAAACGAAAGAGGCGGCGACGGATTTCATAAGAAGGCACTATGGCATAGAAATGCCATCGGAGCGATGAACGGATCGCTGCCGCGGTGGCGAAGGAGAAGGAGCGACCGACTTCGGATTTCCGGCGGGAGCCGTCAGCCTCTCCATGACTTCGGTATCGCCATCGTCCGAGAAGAAATCGAAGTCCTCTTCTGCGTTGAGAGGGGAGAGATTGCCGAAGACATCTTCGGAACCGTGGTTGGTGGGAAGAATCGCGTCACGGTCGCCGAAGTGGTTTTTGCGGAACGGCCTGGTCGCGTTGCCCTGGTTCTCGAGCCGC